>NZ_JMFG01000020.1:90000-146712 GCF_000687145.1 Thermoanaerobaculum aquaticum | reverse complement strand
ACGGCGCCCGCCAATCTCTACCACTTTGTGGGTTATCCAGGGGTGGTTCTCACCGTGAGCGACAAGCCGCTGCGCTACCTGGGGCCTCCGGAAAAGCAACGCCGCACACCTTAAGGGTTTTCCTGCAGCGCTTCCATGAGCTCCTGGGGCTCCCGGGAGGGGATGGCGATGTGCCGGCCTCCGGCGGGGCCGGAAAGCTTCAGGAGCACCTCCTCCTTGGCAAAAAACGCCCGCCAGGAACGGGCCTTTTGCCGTTCTGCCGCCAGCACATCGGCGCGGGCAAAGGTAAACGTCAGCTCCCAGCAGCCGGCGCGAACCCCGTAGCGGCCCACGGCGGTTTCGAAACGGGAAAGCCGCCAAAGCCCCACCGCCCCCACGCTGCCCAGGGTCAGGCAAAGGCCGGAAAGCCACTGCAGGGCACTGCCACCCCAGCCGCCGCTCCAGATGCCGGTGGCCAGCAGGCCCGTGACCGCAAGCCCCCCCGCCCACCGCAGGGGAGCCAAAAGCCGCAGCTCTTCGCAAAAAAGCGGCACCTCTTCCCGCACCCGCATCAGCCTTAAGTCTACGACAGCAGCGGGGCAACGCTATACTCGCGTCGTGCTGGCAAACGTGCTTCCTGCGTTTTTGGTTTTGGGGCTGGGGGCGCTTTTGCGGCGCTGGGGGCTTTTAACCGCCGAAAGCGCGGCTGGACTTAATCGCCTCACCGCTAACGTGGCCCTTCCCGCGCTTTTGCTCCTCACCATTGGCACGTCTCCCTTGGCTACCGGCTTTTCCGCGCCGCTGGCAGCGATGACCACGCTCTTGGTGGTGGTCATGGCGGTGCTGGCTTTTTTGCTCGCTTACCTTTTGGGCCTTCCCCGCCCCCAACGGGGGGTGTTTTCCCAGGCGGCCTTTCGCGGCAACCTGGCCTACATGGCCTTTCCGGTGATCCTGGCCAGCCTGGGGGAAGAGGGCTTGCGGCGGGCAGCGCTCACCTCGGCCGTGCTGATCCCGGTCATGAACTTTTTAGCGGTGGTGGTGCTGCAGCTGGCCCGCGGCGGGGGCCGGGGGTGGGGAAAGCTGGCCTGGGCGGTGATAACCAACCCGCTGGTGTTGGGTGCCAACCTGGGGCTTTTCCTTTCAGCTCTATCCTGGCAGCCCTGGGGCTGGCTCCACCACACGCTGAAGATCGTGGCTGATTTTGCTTTGCCGGCAGCACTTTTGGCCCTGGGGGCACAACTGGAGGTGGAAAAGCTGCGGGACGTGCGGGGGCCTCTGCTGCTAGCTTCACTTTCTAAGCTGGTACTGCTCCCCGGGGCGGGGTTTTTCCTGCTGCGGGCGCTTTCTCTTCCCAGCCTTGACGTTCAGGTCGGGGTGCTGCTGCTGGCTTCCCCCACTGCGGTGGCCTCGTACCCGGTGGCGGTGGAGATGGGTGGGGACTCCCGGCTGGCGGGCGCTGCGGTGCTCGTGACCACGGCGCTGGCTTTTCCTGCCTTTGTCCTTTGGGGGATGGTGTGCGGGGTTGCTTCCCCCGGCTAGCTGGGGGTGCGACCGGCCGAGCGGGAGGGCAGCCCGTCCTCAAAGAGCCTCTTTTGCGCTTCCCGCTCTTCCTTGAGGGCCGCTTCCAACGTCAGACGGGGATCCACCCGCGCCAGGCGCTTGATGGCGGCGTGGGCTCCCCAGCAGCAGCGGGCTAGCTCGCCACCCCAGGCCGCCGCTTCCTCTAGGTGACGCCCGGCGTGGACCCGCTTGTGGATGAGCCCTAAGCGGTACGCCCCCTCGGCTTCCACGGGATCCCCGGAAAGCAGCATGGCCATGGCCGGACCCAAGCCGATGAGACGGGGGAGCGCCCAGGTGGCGCCACCGTCGGGCACCAACCCCAGGCGCACGTTGTTGGCTGCTATTTGCGTGCCTGCTGCGGCTACCCGTAAGTCGCAGGCCAGGGCCAGGTCCAGGCCTGACCCCAACACAAAGCCGTGCATGGCCGCCATGGTGATCTTGGGGCAGGTGGCCAGGAGCTTCACGCACTCCTGCAGCAGCTCTTCGGCTTCGCTAAAGGCCTGAAAGTTGTTCTCCTTGCGGGCCTGTTCTAAAAGCGCAAGGTCAGCACCGGCGCAAAAGCCCGCCCCTTCACCGTAGAGGATGATCACGTGAACCGTGGGGTCCTGGGACAGCTGGAGAAGGTGCTGGTGGAGCTGCTGCAGCATGAGTGGGTTTAGAGCGTTGCGCTTTTCGGGCCGGTTCAACGCCACCAGGGCCAAGCTTCCGTGCGTTTCCACCCGTACGAGCTCTTCCATGGCGTCTCCTCCGTGCATCGCCCGCCCATGCTAGCACGGCGCAAGCCAGGAAAGGAAACAGGTGGGCAGCTTTTGGCGGAGCCACCTCGTTTCGTACACTTTCGCTATGGAACCAGTGATGCGTGCGGCGTTGCTGCTTTCCCGGGCCAAAAACGTGGTGGTTTTTACCGGTGCCGGGGTTTCGGCGGAAAGCGGCCTGGCCACCTTCCGCGGGGCCGGGGGCTTGTGGGAGGGACATCGGGTGGAAGATGTCGCCACACCTGAGGCCTTTGGCCGGGATCCGCTGTTGGTTTGGCGTTTTTACGCCATGCGCCGGGAAAACGCCAAAAAAGCCCAGCCTAACCCAGCCCATAAAGCCATCGCCAAGCTGGAGGAGCTTTTCCCCTCGCTGGTGGTGGTGACCCAAAACGTGGACGGGCTGCACCAGCGGGCGGGCTCCACCCGGGTCTTGGAGCTGCACGGCTCGCTCTGGCGCCTTTTTTGCGCAAAGTGCGGGCGAACCCGCGAGGACCACCAGGTGCCGCTGCCTCAGCTTCCTCCCCGCTGCGGGGTTTGCGGTGGCCTGGAGCGGCCCGGCGTGGTTTGGTTTGGGGAACCGCTCCCCGAAGCTGTGTTGGCCGAAGCCGAGCGGGTTTCCAGCCAAGCCGACGCCATGCTGGTGGTGGGTACGTCCGGGGTGGTGTGGCCGGCTGCCGGTTTGGTGGAGGTGGCGGCGGCCTGGGGGGCTGCGGTCATCGAGGTCAACCCCGAGCCTTCGGCGTTGGCCTACCTGGCCACCGTGCAGATCCCAGCGAAGGCAGGGGAGGCTTTGCCGGCTTTGACGGCCAGGCTTTTGGAGGTGCAAGGTGCGCGTGCGTGAGCTTTCGCGGGAAGAAAGGCCGCGGGAAAAGCTGCTCGCCTGGGGCCCGGCGGCCTGTTCCACCGCAGAGCTTTTGGCGGTGCTATTGCGCACGGGAACCAGACAACATGGGGTGCTGGAGCTGGCCCAAAATTGGCTGGCCGAAGTGGGGGGACTTCCGGGGCTTTCTCGGCTTTCACCGGAAACCATCCTCAAGCGCAAGGGTGTGGGGAAGGCCAAAGCGGCAACCCTCCTGGCGGCCCTGGAGCTTTCCCGCCGGTTGGCGGCCGAGGAGCTGCGACTGGGGGCGGTTTTGGATTCCCCGGAGGCGGTTTTTCGCCTTTTGGCCCCGGCTTACCTGCGGGAGCGCACGGAGGTTTTTGGTTTTTTGAGCCTGGATGTGCGCCACCGGCTGATCCGCGAACACGTCCTCCACCGCGGGGTGCGGGACGGTGCCAGCGTGGAGCCTTCCGAGGTTTTCTATCACGCCATTCTGGACAACGCCCATGGGGTCGTCCTCTGGCACACCCACCCCTCCGGTGATCCCCGTCCCAGCCCCGACGACGTGGCCTTAACCCGCACCCTGGTGGAAGCGGGCAAGGTGTTGCGCATCGCCGTGGTGGACCACGTGGTGGTGGCCGCCGGGGGGTTTGTCTCGCTCCGGCAACAAGGGTTGATGCCTTAAGCCTCCAAAAGCTTTGTGTTTTGGCGCTTATAATGCGCAGCCGGAGGGGAAACATGCGCGAACCCTACGATCCGCAAGCCATCGAGCCCAAGTGGCAAGAATTTTGGGATTCGCAGCGCATCGCTTACGTGGACACGGCGCAAGACAAGGAGCTTTACATGCTCAACATGTTCCCGTACCCCTCAGGCGATTTGCACGTGGGTCACGGGCGCAACTACATCCTGGGCGACTGCCTGTTCCGCTACTTTCTCATGAACGGGCGCCGGGTTCTCAACCCCATGGGCTGGGACGCCTTTGGCCTGCCCGCAGAAAACGCAGCCATCAAGCGCAACATTCACCCCCGGGAGTGGACGATTGCCAACATTGCCCGCATGAAGCGGCAGTTCCGCCGTTGGGGCATCCTCTACGATTGGGACAAGGAAATTGCTTCCTGCGAGCCCGAGTACTACCGCTGGAACCAGTGGTTGTTCTTGAAGATGTGGGAAAAGGGCCTGGCTTACCGCGGCACTGCGCCGGTGAACTGGTGCCCCTCCTGCCGCACGGTGTTGGCCAACGAGCAGGTGGTGGGTGGGGGTTGCGAGCGGTGCGGCACCGAAGTGGTGCAAAAGGAGCTGGAGCAGTGGTTCTTGCGCATCACCGCCTACGCCGATCGCTTGCTGGAAGGGCTTGACCGTCTCCCCAACTGGCCGGAAAAGGTCAAGGTCATGCAGCGGAACTGGATTGGGCGGTCGGTGGGGTGCGACGTCCAGTTCACGGTGGATGGGCTTGGGGAAAAACTCACGATCTTTACCACCCGGGTGGACACCATCTTTGGGGCTACCTTTGTGGCCATTGCCCCCGAGCACCCGCTGGCGGAAAAGGCCAAAGCCACCGCTCCCGATGCCGATTACTGGGATTTTGTGGTGCGCCTCAAAAACCAAACCCGGCTGCAACGGGAAGCGGAAGGGGGCGAAAAGGAGGGGCGTTTCACCGGCCTTTATGCCGAAAACCCCTTCAACGGGCAAAAACTGCCCATTTGGGTGGCCAACTTCGTGCTCATGGACTACGGCACCGGCGCCATCATGTCGGTGCCCGCCCACGACGAGCGGGATTTTGCCTTCGCCCGCAAGTACGGGCTTCCCGTCCGCGTGGTGGTTTTGGGCCCGGGCATGGACGAGAACGCCGAGCTTTCCGACGCCTACACCGGCCCCGGAAAGCTGGTGAACTCCGGCCAGTTTTCCGGTATGGATTGGCAGCAAGCTCAGGAAGCCATGGCTTCCTTTGCCGAGGCCAACGGCTTTGGGGAAAAGAAGGTGCGGTACCGGCTGCGGGACTGGCTGATCTCCCGCCAGCGCTATTGGGGCACGCCCATTCCCGCCATTTACTGTGGGGACTGCGGCATCGTGCCGGTGCCGGAAGCGGACTTGCCGGTGCTTTTGCCCACCGATATTGCCTTTGGGGGCATCGAGGGCAACCCCTTGGAGAAGAGCCCCAGCTTCACCCAAACCACCTGCCCTCGCTGCGGCAAAAAAGCCCGGCGGGAAACCGACACCATGGACACCTTTGTGGACTCCTCCTGGTACTACCTGCGCTTCATCAACCCCCACGTGCACGACCGCATGTTCGACGTGGAGCGGGCCAGGCGTTGGATGCCGGTGGACATTTACATCGGCGGTATCGAGCACGCCATCCTGCACCTCATGTACTCGCGGTTCATTTACAAAGTCCTTTACGATTTCGGCCTGGTGCCCAACGACGAGCCCTTTGCGCTGCTTTTCAACCAGGGCATGATCGTGGCCAAGTCCAGCATTTCCGGGAAGCTGGAAAAGATGTCCAAGTCCAAGGGCAACGTGGTGGCCCCCGACGAGCTCATCGCCCGCTACGGCGCCGACACCGAAAGGGTTTACACGCTGTTCATGGGTCCTCCCGAAAAGGAAGCGGAGTGGACCGATGAGGGGGTGGCCGGCGCCCACCGGTTTTTGCAGCGGGTTTGGGCGCTTCAGGATGCGGTTTTTGAAGCGGGGGAGGCGGACCGGGATGCGGCGGCAGCAGAAAGACTGGCGGTGGCCGTCCATCGCACCGTCAAAAAGGTCACCGAAGACCTGCAGCGCTTCCACCCCAACACCGCCATTGCTGCCATGATGGAGCTGGCCAACGCCATTCAGGAGGCCCGTGGGCTGGTGGGTGCCGCGGCCATGCGCCACGCATACGAAACGCTCCTGAAGCTCTTGCACCCCATTGCCCCGCACATCACCGAGGAGCTCTGGCGTCTTTTGGGTCACGACAGCTCGCTTTTGCGCGCCGGTTGGCCGAGCTTCGATGAGGCTTTGCTGGCCAAGCAAAAGGTCACGCTGGCCGTTCAGGTCAACGGCAAGCTGCGGGCCACGGTGGAGGCGGATCCCGGACTGGATGCCGAACGGGCCCGGGAGCTGGCAGCAAGGGCCGCCGGCCGCTGGCTGGAAGGTAAGGAAATCGTCAAGGTCGTTCACGTTCCCGACAAGCTGGTTTCCTTTGTGGTGAAGGGATGAAAGCCCGGCTTTTAGCGGTTTTGGCGAGCTTGAGCCTGGGTGGCCCTTCCGGTTGTGGCTACCACCTGGTGGGTACCGGCGCCGGGAACCTCCCTTCACACCTGGCCAAACTTTACGTGGCCCCGCTGGTGAACCAGACCGGCAGGGCCGAGCTGGACCAGCGGCTTTCCGAGGAGCTCTCCCAGGAGTGGCTACGGCGGGGACGGTTCCAGCTGGTGGGTTCCGCCGAGGAGGCGGATGCCGTGCTTTCCGGGACGCTGGTGGCGGTGAACGTCACCCCGGTGCAGTTTGACGCCCAGGGGCGCGCCACCCAGTACCAGCTTCTGGTGGTGGCTGACATGAAGCTGGTGGACCGCACCGGCGAAAAGCCCAAGGAGCTCTGGCACGAGCCGCGGCTTTCCCGCACCGTCACCTACGAGGTGGACGCCTCGGCGGTGGACTACTTTGACCGCGAGCTGGAAGCCATCGAGCGGCTGTCCCGGGAGTTTGCCCGGGCGGTGGTGGTTTCGGTGCTGGAAGGGTTTTAGCTGGCGCGCCGGGAGGGATTCGAACCCCCAACCGCCTGATCCGAAGTCAGGTGCTCTATCCGTTGCGCTACCGGCGCCCTTGCCAGTTGTACCACGAAAAGGCTTAGCTGTCCCAGGGGAGGGGGGCCAGCACCTGGCTTTGGGCCTGGTGCTGCAGCCGCCGGGCCCAATCCTCCACATCCAGGGGTTTTTCCGCTTCCTCGCAGGCCTTTGGGGTGGTGCGGGTGGCGGGGTGGAGGGGCTGCAGGAACGAGCAGCAGTCCTGGTGCGGGAGAATCGAAAGCTCAAAGGTCCCAGCTTTGGTGGCGATATCAATGATTTCCTGTTTGTCCAGCCCCACCAGCGGGCGCAGCACCGGCATGTGCGCCACGCGATCGATGGCCGCCAGGTTTTCCAGCGTTTGCGAGGAAACCTGGTTGAGCGATTCGCCGGTGGCCAGTGCCAGGCAGCGGTGGCGCCGGGCGATGCGCTCGGCCACCCGCAGCATCATGCGGCGGTAGAGGATCACCCGCAGGCGCTCGGGTGCGAGCCGCGCCACCTCCTGCTGAAACTCGCCAAAGGGCACCAGGGTGAGGCGGGCTTGCCCCTGGTAGCGGGCCAAAACCCGAACAAGCTCTTCCACCTTGCGGATGGACGCCTCGCTGGTGTAAGGGGCCGAGTGGAAGTGCACGAACTCCACCTTTGCCCCGCGCTTGAGCGTCAAAAGCGCGGCCACCGGGGAGTCAATGCCGCCGGAAAGTAACACCAGCACCTTGCCCGAAGTCCCCACCGGCAAACCGCCCGGGCCGGGCACTTCTCCCAGGGAAAGGTAAAGGCCGTCGCTCTGCACGTACACCCGCACCACGGTGTCGGGGTTGGTGAGGTTGACCTGCTTACCGGTTCGGGCCTTGATGAAGGCGCCGAGCTTTTTTTGGATGTCTTCCGAGGTGAGGGGAAAACGCTTGTCCGACCGCTTGCAGCGCACGGCAAAGCTTTCCCCTCCGAGGGTATGCAGGCGCGATTCCACCGCACGCTCCAGCTCTTCGTAAGTTCTACCCGCCCACAGCGCCGGAATGAGGCCGGCAAGCCCAAAAACCGTGGCCAGGCGCGCCTGTACCTGGGCCCAGGGCACATCCTCGCTGAAAGCAATTACTACCCGGGAAGGGATGGTAACGGACGCCACCGGAAGTCCCGCCAAAGCCCGCTTGATGTTGGCCAGCAGCTTGCGCTCGAAAAAACCGCGGTTTTGCCCCTTGAGGATGATCTCGTGATAGGTCCCCAGGACGTAGCGAACCTCCATGCCCCCTCCGCCGGGAAGGCTAGCACAGAGGGTTGGTGGGCTCCGGGCAGGCTATTCGGGGGCCAGGAACGTGAGCTTCCAGCCGGGAGCGCCCAGCTCAATGACGTCCCCGGAGGCCAACAGGTGCTCCACCACCTTTTGACCGTTAACGAACACGCCGTTGTTGGAGCCCAAATCGCGGATGCTGTAGCCGCGCGCGGAAAGAAAGATCTCCGCGTGCTGGCGGGACACCGAAGCCTCGGCAATGCAGATGTCGTTGCGGGGGGAGCGGCCAATGGTGGTGACTTGCGCTTTCAGCTGGAACTCCTGGCTGACCCCTTCGGGGGTTTGCACCAAAAGCCTGGGCATGGCGAGGGCAATGGTGGCCCCGGCTTCTTCGGGGGGTGGGGTGGCCAGTGCCATGGCTTCGGTGGCCTCCACCGAGGGCGGAGGTGCAGCCGCCTCTTCGGCTTTGGCGTGGGAGGGTGGTGGTGGCGGGGCGGCGCCGCCCTCCAGCTCGCTTTCGGAAAGCACAGCTTCCAAAAACCGCTGGCGGAGCGCTCCGGCTTCCGCCAAATGCCCTTCCACCTCGGCCACCTCTCCTTCCGCTTGTGCCAAAAGCTCTGCGAACTGGGACTGTGTGTATTCGCCCAGGGCGTTGCGGAACTCCACTTCTTCCTTGGCCAAGCGGGCGGCGTTGAGCTTGCGCTCCAACTCGGTGACCACCGCCTTGAGCCGGGCGTACTCGCGACGAGCCTTGTCCAAAAGGGGACGGGCTTGGCTTTCCAAGGCGGCAAAGCGCGCTTCGTAGTCCTTGCGCACGCGGGTGTACACCTCCGGCGAAACCCGGTCCTTCATGGCCACCATGCGGTCCAACCTTTCCTTGAGCGTGAGCTGCTCGGCCTTCAGGCTCTGCAGCTGCTCAATGGGTGATGTGTCTATGGCTTCCAGCTCCTTGAGCATAGCTTCCTCCTTTGGGCAATGCCAGGCACCAAAAGACGCTTGATGCAAAGTGAACCCAACATTTGTCTCATGCTAGCACGGCCCGGTGCAAGGTCAAGGGATAAGCCGTGGCACGGTGGGGGTGTGGGCCAAAGGTGGGCCGTGCTCTGCTGGTATTTGAAGTGGTAAACTGCCATGACGAACCAGGAGCGAAAGAGGGGCGGGCATGGAAAAGCTTCCCGACGACAGACTCGCTGAAAGCTACGACCTGGAAGGGGTCATCCAAGCGGGCGAAGCCACTGTTGTCTTTCGGGGCAGGGCTCGGGCCTCGGGAGATCCGGTGGTGGCCAAGGTCCTTCGCCTTTCCGGAACCGGTGTGGGGGAGGTGCACCGCCTGCGGTTTTTGAAGGCGGTAAGCGCCCTCATCAAAAACGCGCCGGCGGGGGTTCCTCCACTAAAGGACGCGGCGTGGGGCCCGGAAGCGGCGGTGCTGCTGTTCGTCCCGGTCCCTGGAACCCGCCTCACCCAACTCACCGGGCTTACCCCGTCGCAAGCTGCGCACATATTGGAACTGGCCGCCGCCAGCGTGGGCAGCTTGCACCAGGCCGCGGTGGCCCATTTGAACCTTGCCCCCGACAACATCCTGGTGGTTTCGGCGGACAGGGTTTACCTCACGGGGCTGGGTTGGGGCTTTTTGCGGATACCCGGCTCCGGGGCACCCTTTGCCGCCCCCGAGCTGCGAAAGGCCGTAGATTTGGCCGAACCCCAACGCTGCGACGTGTTTTCGCTTGCGCAAATTGCTGTTGAGCTGTTTGGCGCCCAGGTGGTTTACGAGGACGAAGAGGCTCGGGTGACCCTGCCGCAACCGGTGCGGGAAAAACTGCAAAACTGGCAGGAGCTGGAAGCCTGCCTTGCCCGCTGCTTGCATGAGGACCCCTTCGAGCGTCCGGCCTCAGTGGGTGAGCTGCGACAGGCGCTGGCAGCTGCGGTTTTGCCGGGGACCGCCGAGGAGGAGGGCACGGTTCGACTGCTGCCGGAAGAAGAGGGGGGCGTTCCGCTTCAAGAGGCCGGCGAGGAGGCTGCCACGGTGATCCTCCCGGCGGAAGGCCTTCCCGAAGCTGGGCCTTCGGACGAGGCAGCTCCCCCCGAACCCGAGCCAACGCCGGCGAGCGAGCAGCCTACTGTGCTTGCAGCTCCAACTGGTGAGGAGGGAGCTCCTGCGCCTTCCCCCGAGCCCTCTCCTGCCCCTGCGCCGCCGGAGCCTCAGGTCCCTGCGCCCCCGCCACCCCAACCGGCCGCCAAGCCCCAGGCGGCGCCGTCCCGGAGCAAGCTGCCATGGGTGGTAGGAGCGGTGGTGGGGTTGGGGCTGCTGGCGGGGCTGGGCTTGTGGCTCTTCTCCCGTGGGGGTTCGGTTTCGGCTCCTGCCCCCACGCCGGTACCGGTTCCCACCCGCCCAACGCCGGTGCCGACAACGGCCCAACAACCCTCAGAAGCGAGCTCGCTCCTGGCGCGAGGGGAGCTGCTGGCCGAGGGGGAACAATGGGAAGAGCTCCGCGAGCTCCTTGCCGGGGTGCAGGAGGCGGGCCTTACACCGGAGGAAAGAAGCAAGTACGAGGCGTTGCGGACACGCCTTGCGGCTTTTGAGCAAAGGCGGGCTTTGGAAGGCCTCCGCCGCTCGCTGAAGGCTGGGGATGTTTCCGGTTTGCGCAGGGCGCTCCGCGATTTTGAATCCGTTAAAGGCCAGGAAGATGCGCTTTCCGCTGAGGACCGCCATCTCGTAAGCCAGGCCCGGAGCATCAACCAGGTCATGACTCGCTTGGCCCAGGAGGAGAAGGCACAGCGGTGGGAGCAGGTGCTTTCCGAGGTCCAAAATCTGGAGCGCTTGCTCCCGGGCACCCGTGAGGCGGCAGCAGCTCAGGAGCGGGCGGCACAAGCTTTGGAGCAGCAGGCCAAAGTCGCGGAAAGCCAGGGGAACTACCCGCAAGCGCTTCATTTTCTGCAGACCGTTGAGCGCTACTTGCCGGCAAGGCCGGGGCTTGCGGAAAAAATCGCGCGCCTGCGGGAGGCTCAAGGGCGACAGGAGCAGCTCCGAAAGGTTTTGGACCGGGCGGCTCAGTTGGGCAACGAGGGTAAGCCCGAACAAGGCTTGGCGTTGCTTGCCGAAGTGGCCGCCAACGGGGGGATGGCCGCCGAGGTGGCCAAGCTCAAGGAAAAACTGGCCGCACAGCTTTCAGCCTTGGACTCCGGAGCGCCTGCGGTTACCCCGCCGGCGCCGGGGTACAAGTGGGAGTACCCGAAAGGGCAGGTGGCCAAAGTGGAGGTGAAGGCCTCGGACGACCATGGAGTGGCCCGGGTGACGCTGTTTTTCCGCAAGAAGGGGGAGAAGAGCTACCGCTCTTTGCCCATGAGCAAGACCTCAGCCGGAACCTACGTGGGCGAAATCGTGCCGGCCACTCACGGTAATGAGGACCTGGAGTTTTACGTGTTGGCCGAAGATCACTCCGGCCATCAGGGGCTTTTGGCAAGCCCCGATCGCCCCCTGGAGGTGCGGCGCAAGCGCGGGCTGTTTGGTCTGTAGCTGGCGGGTTGCTTGACCCTTCTCGATGGCGGCGCTATATTGCCGCTAGAACGTTTCAGGCGCGCAAGAAAGGGGGCATTATGCGTTTTCGTTTGGTTTTGGTGAGTACTCTCACGTTGGCTTCTACCTTGGCAGCGCAAACGCCGCGGGTGGAGCTGGTACCCAGCATTGGCTACGGTTGGGGCGGTCAAATCCGTGTGGAAGAGAGGGCCTTTCAGTTCAAGGACTTGGACGTGGACGTTTCCTCCGGCGGGAGTTACGGGCTGGTGCTGGATGTGCCGCTGGGTGCCTCCCTTGCGGGCGAGCTTTTGGTTTTGAGGCAGGACACGCAGCTCAAAGATAACCAAGCGCTATTCGGTGAGGTTCCCGGTGGCTTCATCGAGCCTGACAGCAAACACATCCTGGACGTGGAGCTGACCACGGCTCAGGCCGGTCTTCTCTGGGTCGCCAAGCACGGACCCACACGCTGGCATTTGGTTGCCGGTTTGGGTGTGACCCACTTTAACTTCCTCCTGCCCATCCCCTCGGACACCGTGATGTCCTACAGCGTGGGCGGCGGTCTCCAGTGGGAGCTTTCCGAGCATTTGGGTTTCCGCCTGGAGGGCCGCTATTTTGCCGCCAATACCGATGAGTCGCTGCGATCCACGTACACCTTTGCCAATCCTGACTGCCGTGCCCCCTGCTCCTACACCTTTGCCTACAAGGACTGGTTCACCCAAACCTGGTTCACCGCGGGCCTAGCCATCCGCTTTTAGCCGCCGGCCAGGCGGTGGAAGGGGGTTCCGAGCGCTATGGGCCGTGATTGGGAGCTCCGCGAAGAGACGGGGACTAAGATTCTTAGACTCAATCGTGAACTGGACGCCGAGGGGCTTTCTTCGCTCGAGGAGGTGTTGACACCTTTGATGACCACCCCAAGATCCCGCGTCATCATTGATCTTGCGGCCTGTCCCCAAGTTACCAGCGAGGTGCTACGGCTCTTTTTGGTTGCTGCCCGCCGGCTTGAAACGCAAGGGGGAGGTTTTGCACTGGCGGCACCTAACCCGGATGTTCAGCGGTTCCTCGAGCTTTCCGGGGTGGCGAGGCTCTGTCGCGTGCTTCCCTCAGTGGCAGAGGCCCTGGCGGCCGTGAAGGGTGACGACCGCGTGGAGCTTTTGGCGCAAGCGGTGCTGGCGCTGCTTGCCCGGGCGGAAGCCCGGGAAGGGGTTTAGAGGCTATGGAACTCCAGCTCCACCAGGCCAAAGCGCAGGCGGTCACCGTGGGAGACGGTTCGCTCCTCGCCGGGGGTGAGGCGCTGGCCGTTCACAAAGGTGCCGTTGCGCACACCCACCTCCTCCCGGACGAACCACTTCCCATCCCGCAAGAAAAGCGTGGCATGGCGGCGGCTCGTGGTTTTCTGGGGGTCAACGGCGGAAAGATCCACGGTAGGGGCCAGGCCAGTTACCGGGTCCTTTCGCCCCACGCTGTTTTCAGTTTCGGTGGACAACACGAAGCGGGTATCGGAAGCCACATGGACAAGCGCGGCGGCAGAGGCGCTCAGAGTTTCCGCCGGTGCGGGCGGTTCGGGAACGGTAGCTGGCGCCTCCAGCGGTTGGGGTTGGGCGGTGCGCAAGCGATGGCAGAGCTTACGCAGCATGCGCACGGCAATTTCCGGGTTGTGGCGGATGAGCTGGTCAAACGTTTGGCGGTCAATGCGCAGCAGCTGGCACGGGGTAAGCGTGCGGGCCGAAGCGGTCCGAGGCAGGTCTTCCAGCACTGCCATTTCCCCAAAAAAGTCCCCTTCCTCCAGCACCGCCAGCGGGACTTCCTTTCGCCCTTTTTGGGCGAGGATCTCCACCCTGCCTTCCTGGATGATGAACATCTCGCTGCCGGCTTCCCCCTGGCGGAAAACGTAGGTTCCAGCCGGGTAGGTGACCTGCAGATCTTCCAACACCGGGGCGCCAGGTGTACTCACTGTAGCTTCCTCCCGAACATTAGCTTCCTTCCATTCAAAGCTACGCCTGCCCTGGCGCGGCGTCAAGCGGAGGGGGTGCCGTGAGCGGCGATCGCCTTACCCTGCCTATGCCGATTGTGTCGTCGCGCCCTGAGCAATGGATGGTGCCGCTGGCGAGGACCGTATGCCGGCTTTCGCGCCGGGTGTGGGGGGACCACCAAGCGGTGTGCCTGGTGGGGCGCTCGCCAGCGCTCACGCATCTCCTGGAAAAAATCGCCAAGGTTGCCCCGTTTTCCGAGCCGGTGCTGCTCCTGGGCGAATCGGGGACCGGCAAGGAGCTTCTAGCAAAGGCCCTGTATCTGTTATCACCACGGCGAAGTGGGCCGTTTATTCCGGTGAATTGCCCGCAGTTTGAAGATGCTAACCTCACGGTGAGCGAGCTCTTTGGCCATAAGAAGGGCAGCTTCACCGGTGCCATTGCCGATCGCAAGGGAGCCTTTGAGCTAGCCACCGGCGGGGTCATTTTCCTGGACGAAGTGGCGGATTTGCACCTTTCCGCGCAGGTGATGCTGCTGCGGACCCTGGCCAGCGGCGAGTTTCAGGCGCTGGGGGATTCCAAGGTACGTCGGTCTGACGTGCGGGTGGTGGCCGCCACCAACAGGCCGCTGGAAAGCCTGCGGCTGGGGGATCGCTTTCGGGAGGACCTTTACTTCCGGTTGCGTTACTTTCGCTTGCAGGTTCCGCCCCTGCGCGAGCGGGGGGATGACTGGCTGGACCTGGTGGCGTTTACCTTGCACTGTCTGGCCACCAAGCACGGGGTGGAGAAGGTGTTTTCTCCCCAAGCCATGGATGTGCTGTCGCGGCATCGTTGGCCGGGCAACGTTCGTGAGCTCATCAGCGTGGTCACCATGGGCTACGCCATGGCCGAGGGGCGGACCATCGAGCCTGAGCACTTCATCGAGCTTTTGGGCGAGGACCCAGCGCCCCGGAGAAGGTTGGAAGACGAGCTGGTGCGCCAACTGGTGGAAAAGGGCGACTTTTGGCATCTGGTTCACGACGCGTTTTTAAACCGCGACCTCAACCGCACGCAGGTACAGCACATCATCCGCTGGGGGCTGGCTCACAGTGGCAACTCCTACAAGCGGCTTTTGCAGCTGTTTCATCTGCGGGAGGCGGACTACCAGCGCTTCATGGATTTCCTCCGGCACCATCAGTTAAAACCGCAATGACGCAAATCCGCGCGGTGGCCTGCGATTTGTTTGGCACCCTGTTGCACCTGCCGGATCCCTGGTTTCGGCGCCTGGCGCCCAAGCTTTTGGGGGTGCCAGCGCGGGCGTGGCTTTCCGCCGTGCGTCAGGTTGGGCTTCGGCAGTCCTTTTCCGCAGTGGAGGAGCTCGTCAGTGCACTGGCGGAGCAAGCGGGGGCGTCGCAAAGCCCAGGACAGGAGCTCTTGGTGCAAGCGCTGCGGGAGCAAGTGGCACAGGCGCAGCTGACTGCGGGGGCCTTATCGGTGTTGCGCTTTCTACGCCGGCGAGGGCTCAAGCTGGCCTTGGTCTCTAACCTCTCCTCAGCTCATGCCCGGGTGCTTGAGGATTTGGGCTTGCGGGAGTTGTTTGATGCGCAGCTTTTATCGTGCAACTTGGGGATCACCAAGCCATCCCCCGAGGTTTTCTCGCGCTTATCCCAGGAGCTAGGTCTGCCCCCTTCGCAAATCCTGGTTGTGGGAGACTCGGAGGCCTCCGATGGGGCGGCCCGACGGCTGGGGTTTCCGGTTTTGCTGGTAGGCTCGCAGCGTTTACCACGGTTTTTCCGTTTGGGCTGGCTTTCCTGGGAAGACACCGGATTTGCCCCGCTGCTGGCTGAAGGGCAAAGGCTGGCCCTGGGGCTGAAAACATGGCGAGTGGAGCGCATTGAACCGCTGGCCGAAGGCCAGGAGGGACGGTACAACCTGCTGGCCACGGTAGTGGCCTCCTGTGGCGAGGAGGAGGAGCTTTTCTTTTGCAAGCGCTTCTGGGATCCGGCGGCGGCCTACGTAGATGCCCTGGCCCGGTCCCTAGCGCAAAGACTAGAGCTACCGGTTCCCGAAGCCTGGGTGGTTGAGGATGGGGAGCCGTTGGGCATCTCCCAAGCGGTGAAGGGGAAGCCCTACACCTCGCCCCCCAATCCAGAGGTGGCCTTTGACCTCGGGGCCCACCTGGCCTTTGCCTACGCCTTCGCTAACGCCGACATCCGTCCCCGCAACGCGTTTGTGACCGTTGATGTCAAAGGGCGGGAGCGTCTCACGCTCATTGACTTTGAGCACTGTTTTTTAAACCTTGCCCTCCCCCCGGAACTGGTGGCTCAGAGCGAGGCTTCGGGGGCGCTGGCGCGGATGACGTTGGTTCAAGCCCGCAGCCTCGCCCAGCGGCAGGTCATTACCCCCAAGACCATCGTGCGAGCCCGCAACGAGTTTTTCCCCTGGCGAGAAGCATCCGCGGCTGTGCGCGAGGCGTTTGCCGAAGGCTTTTCCTGGTGCTGGGAGCGCATGCACGCCCGTCTGGAAGAGCTTTTGGCTCCGGTACGTGCGGCGCTAGCGCACCAACCCCCGCTTCGGGTGGGAACCTGGCGTTTTCGCAGGCGCCTTGCCCTCTGTGACGTGGAAGAAATGGAATTCCGACTCCGCCAGCCCCTTTCGGAAGTGTTAGCGCTGTTTACAAGGGAAACCTAGGCACCTGGAGGCCCGACGCCAGCAATGGAGCGATAGCTCTATTTGCGTTCCTTTCGCTTCTAGACAAGTCCTTTTGGTACAACGTGTTACGTTTCTGGCAAGCTTGGCACGCCTCTTGCTCTTGGCAAAAGCGCGCGCGCAAAGAGCTGCAAGAGAAAGGAGGAAACAAAAATGCCAGAAGCTGTCACGTTAACCAGAGGGGAAGTCAACGATCTGATCGCCGGGTTTGCCACCAAGAACCCGGAGTACCGCAAGGCCCTCCTGGCCAAGCCCCGGGAGGTGGTGGGAGCGCAGCTGGGGACTTCCATTCCGCCTTCGGTGCAGGTGAAGGTCATCGAGGAAAAGCCCAACGAGTTTTACGTGATCATTCCCCATGTGGCAAAAGAAGGCCAAGAGCTTTCCGACGCTGACCTGGAGCAGGTGGCCGGTGGCAAGAAGGACACCTACAAGTGCGAAGTCCAAGGTTTGGGCTTCGGCACCCGGGTGGAAATCAACGCCAGCCTCTTTTAAACGAAAAACAGGCCCACGGTCGCCTTCTGCGCGCCGGGCGACCGTGGGCCGCCTTTTCCGGAGGGATTCTTCTGACGATGGCCTCAAGGCTCATCCGTGGTGGGGCGTTTCTACAGGAGATTTTGGCTTTTGGGGAGAATACTGGGTCGCGCCCTCTTCAGGAAACTGCAGCAACACCCGTAGCCCAAGGTTGGCGGCAGGCGGTGAGCGGGGGTGCCAGTGACCTTTTCTCCAGGCGCTTGACGGCGGAGGGCCTGACCGAAACCGAGGCTTTGGCCCGCCTGCAGCGGGGCCTTTGCTGTTTATTAGAAGAAACACCGCAGTGGCTTTTGCTCTTGCAGCGGGTAATACCTGAGCGAGCAGTTATTGGTGAAGTACCGCGGCTTTTGGCGGAGGTCGTCCTCCCAAAGTGCCGCCGAGTTTTTGCGGCTCCGCTCTTTTCCCTAAGGGTGCCCGCCGCTATTGCTCAGCAGCTGGAAACCCATTGCCGGCAACTCCTGGAAGCGGCGGCTGTCAATCCAACGGCTGGGGCCTGGGAAGCCTTTGAGGAGCGACCCTTTTCGGCACGCTTGCTGGCCACCCGCTTTAGCCAATGGTTGCGCAGCTGTCGGACCCTGGCCCAAAGACTCCAGCGGGATCGGTCCGAAATCGAGCAGAGTCTGCTTGGCGGGCGAAGCCTGCAGGTGACCGAGCTAACCTTCGGCCTTTCCGACCGGCACCAGGAGGGGGAAACCGTAGCTCGCTTGGTCTCGGCCCCGGGCCTGGCCTTTTTCTACAAGCCCCGTTCTTTGGAGCCGGAGCGGGTGCTGGCGGTCTTTTTTGATGCCTTGCGCCCGGTGGGGATTACGCTGCCGCCCTTGCCGGAAATGGTGGCTCGGTCGCGATACGGATGGGTAGCAGAGGTGTCCCAGGCCAGCCTTCTTGCTCGCGAACAGGTGCAGCGGTGGTTCTTCACGGCTGGCCACCTGGCGGCTGTGGCTTGGCTTTTGGGGCTTTCAGATTTGCACTGGGAAAACGTGGTGGCAGGAGAGGATGGACCCGTGGTGGTGGACGGCGAAACCTGGTGCCGCCCGCTCACGGTCTTCGACCCAAAAGAAGATGGCGACATCTTGGCCTCAGGGCTGGTGACGTTCCCCATGAATGGTCCCTCCGGCCTGCGGGACGATGGAGCTTTCCTCGGTGGCCACCGCCCGGGGGCGAGATCCCTACCGCTTTTTGCCGGACAACCCGTGGATCCCTGCCAATACCGAGAGGAGATTGTGGCGGGTGCTCGCGATGCTTTGGATAAGCTGCTGTGGGCCTGGCGAAGTGGGCAGCTTCGTTTGCCATTTAATGAGCTTTCGCGGCTCCAGGTCCGCTGGGTGGCCCGTCCCAGCGAGGCCTATGCCTCCTTCTTTCGCTCGGCCTTGCAAAACTCCAAAGTTCGCGAGTGCTGGCAGCTCAGTCTGTTAGCGGAAACCCGATGGCGCGGGCCTTTGGCCGCGGGTATGGACATCCGCGCTCTCGTCCCGTTCCTGCGTGCGGAAACGCTGGCTCTTCACAGCTTTGCGGTTCCCCGCCTCACGCTGCCGGCAGCCCGCCGCTGCGGCGTGGTGCGGCGTTCCGGCCAACAGCAAATCCTGCTCAGGCTGAGGCGGTTGGATCACAAGTTCATCAAGCACCAGCTGGCGGTCTTAGCGGCGAGCCTCCACAGCCTCAGGGAAGACCCAAGGGCGGCGTTGCGGCAAGCCGCCAGCGAGGTAGCTGCCGCGTTGCGCCAGGGCGAGGCCGCTCTCGGCCTGGAAGTTGGGCCCTTCCTGCGCCGGGGATGGGCGGGTTGGGCCCTGGCCTGGGCCGCCTGGGCTAGGGCCAGCGGCGATGCAACGGCCAGGCAACGGGCGCGGCAATACCTAGAACGGCTCCAAGGGGAGCTTCAAGGTGGAATCCCGGGAAGCTGGCCTCCGGGTTATGCCTCCGGTTTCGGCGGCGTGGTTTACGCCTTTTTTGCTTGCGGTTGCTGGCTTGAAGAGCCAGCGTTTTGCGAATTGGCCCGTGGTCTTGCAAAGGAGGCCTTGGGCAGATCCGAGCCCCCGGAACACCTGGACGTGGAGGCGGGTCTTGCCGGCTTGCTTTTGGGGGTTGCGGAAAGCGTCCGGGGCCTGCCTGAGTTGCATGAGGCATTAGAGAGCGGGGCGGCTAGTCTCTTGGTCGCAGTTCCAGGGGCGGCGGCCAACGGGGGCAAAAGCATTTGGAAGCCGGGCTTCGCCCACGGCATTTCGGGGGTGGCGGCAGCGCTTTTGCGGGTAGGTAAGGCGACCGGTAACCTGCGGTGGGCTCGGGAGGCGGTGTGGCTCTTGGAGCAGGAGCCCCGGGCGGGCACCTGGTGGGCGGAGGCCGAGCTTCCAGCCGGTGAAACCGTTTCGGTGGGCCTTAACGGCTGGTGCCATGGACCGGCGGGGGCCCTGGCGGCCAGGAAGCTGGTGCCTGCCGAATTGGTGACCCTACACCTTGCCCGCCAAAACGCAGAGGCCTACGCCCGACTTGTTCCCTTGAAGCTCTCCAGCCCCTTGAGCTTGTGCTGTGGTAGCATTGGTCGTAGCGAAATCTCGTTGATCATCGGCGAGCTCGCTGGCGACGAGCGGCTCATGGACGAGGCGACGAAGCTGGCCGCGCTGCTCTTCAGCTCGGGGCTTTGGCGGCGGGAACTGGATCCGAAAGGAGGCCTTTTCGACGGTTTGCCTGGCTTCCTTTTCCACCTTTCTCGACTGTTGCTACCGGGGGAGTTGGGTTCAGTTTTGGTCGGAGGAGTGGAGGGAGCGAAGCCATGGAAATAAGGCTGCTTGCTCCGCCCGCTGACCCGGTCTTTCTGCCCATGACGTTCCCGGCCTATCGGCATCTCTTGACCGTTGAGGTGGGCCCCAAGCTTTTAGGTGAAGCGGGGTCGCCGCCGGTGCAGCCCGTGGCCCTGGGGGCTTTCCTGGGAAGCGAAGCGGTGGGCCTGGCTCTTTTAGCCCTGCCCTTAGGAGAGCGGGAAACCGCGGAACTGCTTTCGGTATACGTGGTCGGCGAGCACCGAGGGAAGGGTTGGGGCAAGAAGCTGGTGCAGGCCGCGGAAACCGTGGCATCCAACGCCAGTTTTGCCAGCCTGGGGGTGGTGTGGACGGAGGGCGGCAGCGGGAGCCAGTGGTGGGCGAAGGTGTCCCAGGAGCTCGGCTGGGGCCCGCCCGAGCGACGAACCCTTTCGGTGTTGTTCACCGCCCAGGAGGCGCTGCGTTTTCCCTGGCTGGACCGTTTTCCTGTGCGGGAAGGGTGCGAAATCGTGCCCTTTGTCAGCGTAACCCGCGAGGAAATGGAAGCCCTGAAGGTCTCGC
This sequence comes from Thermoanaerobaculum aquaticum, assembly GCF_000687145.1. Taxonomy (NCBI): domain Bacteria; kingdom Pseudomonadati; phylum Acidobacteriota; class Thermoanaerobaculia; order Thermoanaerobaculales; family Thermoanaerobaculaceae; genus Thermoanaerobaculum; species Thermoanaerobaculum aquaticum. Next base: position 126,604 of record NZ_JMFG01000020.1, on the reverse strand, counting down.
AGGAGAAAAGCCCATGGATTGCCCCCGACCTCGTTCCCTGGCGATACGTGGAGGAGGGGTTCGAGGAGCGCACCAGCGTGGCCTTGCGCGCCCCGGAAGGCATTATGGGCTGGGTGATTAACCATGCATTAAATGCGCAGTGGTTGCGTTTTACCTGCAGCTTTATCCGCAAAGACTGGGGGCGGCGGGGCAGAATTTTGCCGCTTTTTTCCGAGTCCATCCATCGCATGGTAGAAGCGGGATTTACGCTGGCTTCCTTTGTTGCTCCGGTACGCCACCCCACCATGGTGCAGTTTGTAGAAAAGCACATGGCCCCGTGGGCGCAGCAGGCACGGTGGACCTTAGGAAGCACAAAAAAACTGCAGCACCAACCGCAATGGGTAACGCGGGCTGGATGAGAAAGGGGAGGTCATATGCGAAAGGGAAAAGCTGTGGCTATGGCCGTTTGCGGGCTTCTGGGGCTTGGGAGCACGGCGTGGTCGCAGGGACGGGGGGTTGAAGCGCCGAGTTTCCCCCCTCTTCAAAAACGCGAGCTGACGCTTTCGGAAGCTCTCAAATTAACCTTGGCCCATGAGCCCAATTTGGCATTAAGCCGGGAAGATGTGAAGGCAAAGGAAGGGCTTTCGCTGCAGGCGGCAGGAGCCTTTGACCTTACGCTTATTGGCAACGTTTCCTATGAGTTCACGCAGAGGCCCTTATCCGCTGCAGAAAAGCTGGATCAGAAAAAAAAGCGGGACGAGATTCGGGACGAGATCGCCAAGGCTGAAGCCAAAATGGCCCAATACGATCAAATGATTCAACAGTTGTTGCAAGCTCGTTCGGATTTGCAGAGCGGTTTGATTCCGGCTGGTGTAAGTTTTTTGGACCCCCAATTGCAGGCACAGTGGGAGGCGATGCTCGTCCTGTATCGCAATGCCTCCCCCGCCCAGCAAGCCCAAATCCGCCAGGACATCATCAACTGGATCGAATCGCGTTTGGGTGAGCTCACCATTGCCAGAAACGAAGAGCTGGCCACGGCGGTGGGTGGAAGGCAGGAGCTGCGACAGCTAGGGCCCGTGGCGGAAGTGGAGCAAACCCAAAGGGGCACCATTGACCTGCAGCTTTCCAAGCACTACCGCACCGGATTGACCCTCACGCCGTTTATGAACCTCTCCGGTGAAAGCCTGCGCTACCAGGGCAAACCCAAGAGCGACAAGTTTGGCGGTCCGGGACGGGAGGACACGTACAACGCCACCTTGGGTTTTTCCGTGAACATCCCACTGGGGCGTGGCAAGGGCGTAGAATCGGCGGGAGCTGCCGAGCAATCGAGCTTGATTGACTGGGAGGCCAGCCGCAAGACCCTGGCGTTTACCGCCTCGCAAAGCGTGCTCGCCACGGTTTTTGCCTACCTCGACCTCTACCGTGCCCAGGAAACCGTGGCGGTCTACGGGCGTTCTTCCGAGCTCCAGGGGCGTCTTTTGGAGCTGGTGCAGGCGTTGGCCGAAGCCGACGAGATCCCCCGTGCCGAGATCTCCCGCATGCAAGCGAGACAAGCCGAGGTCACCTCCCAGCTGCAAGCAGCCAAGAGCAGCCTGGCTCAGGCGCAGGTGGCGCTGGCCACCGCCATGGGCGTGAGCATCGCCGAGCCCTCCTCGTTACCCCAAGCCGTGGAGGGCTTTCCGCCTCCGCCTTCGCCTTCTGACCTGGCGGCGGTTTCCGCAGAGGCTCTGGCCGAGATGGGTGCCAGCCGCCGCTTGGACGTGGCCGCAGCCCGCGACCTGGAGAGGTCCGGGCGGGTGCTTTGGCGGGCGGCGGTCATTGATTTGGCTGCCAAGAAGGACCTGGACTTCAAGATTTCCTATGCCGGCCTTTCCGATGCTGGCGGCAACATGGGGCACAACCTGGGCCGAGCGCTTTTTGGCAATTGGGCTGGTCCCTCGGCGAGCCTCAGTTTTGCTTATGAAAAGCCCCTGGCTAATCTCACCCAGCGCGGACAGTTGGAACAGCGCCAGGCCCTGTGGGCGCAAAGGCAAATTTCTGCAGCCGATGCCGAGCGTCGGGTACGCCTTGATGTCTTGCAAACCCGCATTACCTTGGAACAACTCCTTACGCAGCTGGAAGCAGCCAAAGTTTCCGCGCAAGCAGCTCGGCAAGCTTTTGAAAACGAACTGGAAAAGTTCCGTTTCGGGCGTTCCACGCTTATTGACACGATCCTCACCGAGCAGCGGGCGGTGGAAGCCGATCTCACCGTGATTCAAGCGCAATTTGCGGTGGCGCAGACCCTGGCCAAGCTGCGCTTCGATACCGGAACCCTCGTGGAAGAAACGCCGGAAGGCGAGTACCTGGTGGTGGGTGATCTTTGGGCTTTGCCCAGGACCCAGCGGTGAGGTGGACCATGAGGCGGCAACCAGGTTTTTTGGGCCTAGCCGTTGCAATGCTGAGTTGGCTTTCGAGCCCCTGGCTTTTTGCCTCTCCCTCCAGCCAACCTTGGGTGCCCCCTACGGCCAGCGGTGGGTCTTTGGGATTGCAGCAAGCCCTGACGCTGGCTTTGACCCACGATCCGGCAGTGGCCCAAGCCCGGGCCACTAAAGCGTTCAACCTTGGGAGCTGGCGCTTGCAGCAAGGGGCCTTTGATGAGGTGTTTACCTTTGACGGGTCTTTTTCCCGGGACACGTTACCGCTTGCCAGCGGCCTTTACAAGAACGAGCTGGTCCGGCGGAGGATTTTGCGGGGGGTGGCCAACGCCTTTGAAGCGTTGGCGCAAGGGATCCAACAGCAACTGGATTCTGGAGAATTGGGGCCGCTTCCTGAGTGCATTGAAACCACCATCACCATTGGCACAACGGTGACCGAAGTCCACTGCGTGCCCAACACGGTGTTTATTGACCTGGAAGCCCTCCTCCGCGGCTATGAAGACGCCGGTCTTCCGGAGGCCGTGCAAGCGGTACGGGACGCCTGGCGCCGGCAGCTGGAAACCTATCTCGCCACCGCCCGCTTGGTGGCTTACGTAAGCCGGCAAATCTTGCGCCAGCAGGGCGTGGCCCCCACCATTGAGGATCGCGACACGCTTGCGTATTCCTTTGGTCTTACCAAGTTGTACCGCAACGGGATTCAGTTGGCGCCACAAGTCCAGATCGAAGCTGTGCGCGACACCTGGCGGGGCAAGCCTTTGGATCCTTCCTTTGGCGGCAAGGGGGTTTTGGCTTCCTACACCTCCCGCATGGGCTTTCAACTGGACATCCCCCTCGGCCGTGGTGGGGGTTACATTTCCGCGCAAAGTGCAGAAAGGGCAGCCCAGGCACAGGCGGAAGCCAGCGCCTATAGCGAAGGAGCCACCCTCCAGCGCACCGCGCTCAGTACCTGGGTGGCTTACTACAACGCTGTGGCGGCGCGGGAACGTCTTCGGCTCTTTCAGGAAACGGTGACCCGCGAGGAAAAGCTTTTCGAGCTCGCCAATGCTTTGGTGGAGGCTGACGAGATAGCCCCTGCGGATACGGTGCTGCTGCAAGCACGGCTGGCTCAGGCGCAAGCGCAAGCCGCCCAGGCGCGGGAAGCCTACCAGCGGGCCAGGGTGGAGCTTTTGTCCACGATGGGCTTTTCTGCTTTTGACCCCAGCAACCTTCCCGAGCTTTCCGATGCTCTCCCCGAGCCCCCGGGAGAACAAGAGCTTGAGGCCTTGGCAGCCAAGCTTGTGAGGCAAGAGCTGGCGGCAGCCCGGCCGGAAGTAACGGCCGCCAAGCTGGCCGCAAAAGCCGCTAGCTTCCTGGCAGACGCAGCACGGGCCGACCTCCGCCGGGAGGTGAACCTCTCCTTCACCGCTTGGTACACCGGTTTGCACGAGACCCCCAAAACCATGGCCGCCACCCGCTGGTGGCCGGGGGTTACCAAGGCCTTTGGTGAGGGTTTTGCAGGACCTTCGGCGGTGCTTTCCTTAAACTTTTCCTTGCCTTTTGCCAACAGCTTTGCCCGTGGACGTCTGGCCTCAGCTCGCGCTTTAGAACGGCAAGCCCTCATCCGCCAGGGGGACCTGGAGCGCACCATTGGGTTGCGGGCCACCGAGCAGGTAGCAAAGGTGAGGGAGCGAAAGGCCGAGTTTTTAGCACGAGTGCAGGGCGCGGAAGCGGCGGCCAAGAGCCTGGAAGCGGCGCAGGAGCTCTTCCGCGCCGGTGAGCTGGGGATGGTGGACCTTATCGTTACCGAGGAAGCGCTGATTGCCGCGCAGATTGCCATGGTGAACGCCCAGTTGAGCTTAGCCACCGACGTGGTGAAGTTGCGGTACGAGCTGGGTGAGCTCCTGCCGATCCAGGTGCAAGGCACAGAGGTCCGGGTGGGGGAGCTTTAGGTTATGGCCTCCAACCTCTTCCGCAAAAAAGCGCTCGAAAGGCTCTCGTCTCCCGAACGGCTGGACGAGCTCATGCAGGTCACGTCGCCGGCTGGGTGGCTGGCCTTGGGGGGATTGGGGTTTGCCATCGTGGCGGCCATCGTGTGGGGCATCATCGGCAGCATTGCTGTGAAGGTAAACGGCAAGGGCATCCTCATGCGCGGCGGCTCGGTTTTCGAGATTACCTCCACGCTGGCTGGGCACGTGCTTGCGGTGGAAGTGGAACCGGGGCAAATGGTGGCCTCCGGGGACGTGGTGCTGCGTTTGGATCAGCCCGAACTGCGGGTGCGCTACGAAAACACCAAGGAAGAGCTGGCCGCGATTTCCGGGCATGGAGCTGAGCAAGCGGTGGCGCAATCGCAGCTGTTAGCTCGTTACCAAACGCGAGCTGCGGAGCTGCGAAAAAAAATCGAAAGCCAGCGCAAGCTGGTGGAGCGGGGGCTTCTGACTGGCTCGCAGCTTTTGCAAACCCAAGCCGAGCTCACCGCTACCGAGGAAAGCATTGCCAACTTGCGGGCCTCTTCCGCGGGTCGCAGCGTGCAAATTGAGCAGGTGCGGGCCAGGCTCAAGGAGCTGGAAGCCCAGCTGGCCCAGCTGGTGGTGAAAAGCCCCTACAACGGTCGGGTTTTGGAGGTGACCACCAACGTGGGGGATCTCGTGCAGCCCGGGACACGGCTGGTGACTTTGGAAGACCCCTCGCAACCCTTGAAGGCTGTGCTCTTCGTGCCGGCGGCGGAAGGGAAGAAGATTGCCCCGGGGATGCCGGCCAACGTTTCCCCCTCCACCGTGCGCCCCGAGGAGTACGGCTACATCGTGGGGAAGGTGGAAGAGCTTTCCGAGTTTCCCCTGACCCCCGAGGCCTTAAAGCGCATCCTCCGCAACGAACAGCTGGCCCAGGAGCTTGCGGGTCGGGCCACCCCTATTCGCGTAACCGTGGAGCTCGTCCCGCAACCTGATGCCCCTTCCGGCTTCCGCTGGACCTCGGGCAAGGGCCCGCCTCTGAAGGTCTTCCCTGGAACCCTGTGCCAGGGCTCAGTAGTGGTGGAAACCAAACGCCCCATTGCCTACATCATCCCGCTGGTCAAGCGGGCCACCGGTGCCGGGTAGGTTGTCTATGGCTACTGCAGCGCAGGAAACACCGCAAAGCGCGCCACTGCCCCCGCCGCCCAACAAGCGGGTGAGGACCCCCACCGTTCTGCAAATGGAGGCGGTGGAGTGCGGGGCGGCAGCTCTGGCCATCATCCTGGGCTACCACGGGCGGATCGTGCCGCTGGAAGAGCTGCGGGTGGAGTGCGGGGTTTCCCGGGATGGGTCCAAAGCGTCCAACGTCCTGCGCGCCGCCCGCAAGTACGGCCTGGTGGCCAAGGGCTTTAAATACGAGAACATCGACAAGCTTTACGACCTGCCGCTGCCGGTGATCCTGTTTTGGAACATGAACCACTTCTTGGTGCTGGAGGGGTTCAAAGGCGGCAAGGTGTACCTTAACGATCCCGCTTCGGGACCGCGGGTGGTGACGCTGGAAGAGCTGGACGCCTCGTTTTCCGGCGTGGTGCTGACCTTTGAAAAGGGACCGGAATTTCGGGAAGCCGGTGAAAAGCCCAGCATGGCAGCGGCTTTCCGCCGGCGTTTGGAGGGCTCGGAAGAAGCCATTTTGTTTGTGCTTTTGTGTGGGCTTTTCTTGGTGGTTCCGGGTTTGGTGATACCCACGTTTTCCCGAGTGTTTATTGACGACTACCTGGTAGGCGGCAGACAGTCCATCGTCACCCCGCTTTTAATCGGCATGCTTTTGACTGCACTTTTGCGCATGGGCCTTACCTACCTGCAGGAGTACTACCTCTTGCGGCTTGAGACCAAAATTGCCCTATCAAACTCCACAGGATTTTTCAACCATATCTTGCGTTTGCCGGTTTCCTATTTTGCACAAAGGTACGCTGGAGAAATCGGCTCCCGTTTGCAAATTAACGACAAAGTAGCGGAAATGATTTCGGGAAAGCTTACCACCACGGTCATTGATTCGATCTTGGTGGTTTTTTACGCGGTGCTCATGATGCTTTACGACGTTCCCCTTACGTTGCTTTGCATTTTCTTGGGGCTTGCAAACGTAATCGGGATGAAACTTGTGGCCCGCCGTCGGGTGGATGCCTCTCGACGCATGCAGCAGGACTACGGCAAGCTCATGGGGACCGCCATGAACGGCCTGCAGCTCATGGAAACCATCAAGGCTACAGGAGCCGAATCGGAGTTTTTTGCGCGGTGGGCCGGGTACCAGGCCAAGGCCCTCCGCTCCCAACAGGAACTGGACACGCTGTCCCAGCTTTTGAACGCGGTTCCGCCTTTGGTTTCTAACCTCACCACCGCGATGATCCTCCTTTTGGGCTCCATGAAGGTGATGGACGGGGGCATGACCGTGGGCATGCTGGTGGCGTACCAAAGCCTCATGGCTTCCTTTAACAAGCCGCTATCCACCCTGGTGGGGTTTGGTGCGGCAGTACAGGAGCTGGAAGCCGACATGAACCGCCTGGACGACGTGCTGCGCTTTCCCCAGGACGAGCAGTACCGCCGGGTTGGGCGGCCTTCGGGGGAAGTGAAAGCTGCCGAAGTTCCCAAGCTGGCTGGGGAGGTGGAGCTTCGCGACGTCACCTTTGGCTACAGCCCCCTGGACCCGCCGCTTATCGAAAACTTCAATTTGAAAGTTCGCCCAGGGAGACGGGTTGCCATCGTGGGACGCAGCGGTAGCGGCAAGTCCACGATCTCGAAGCTATTGGCAGGGCTTTACAAACCTTGGTCAGGGCAAATTCTCTTCGATGGGGTGCCGGTGGAAAAGCTCCCCCCGGAGCTGGTGCGCAACTCTTTGGCCTTCGTGGATCAGGACATCTTCCTTTTTGGCGGCACGGTTTACGAAAACGTCACCATGTGGGACAGCACCCTACCGCGGGCGGCGGTAACCAAAGCGTGTCGGGACGCCGCCATTGACGACGACATCCAAGCCCGCAACGACAAGTACGACGCCCGGGTGGAAGAGGGGGGCCGCAACTTTTCCGGAGGGCAAAGGCAGCGGCTGGAAATTGCCCGGGCCCTGGTCGGGGACCCCACGATTTTGGTTTTGGACGAGGCTACGTCAGCTTTGGACCCGGCCACCGAGCTGTGGGTGGACGAAGCGGTGCGGCGGCGGGGGTGCACCTGCGTGATCATTGCTCACCGGCTTTCCACCATTCGCGACGCCGACGAAATCATCGTCATGGAGCGAGGAAAGATCGTTCAGCGCGGCACCCACGACGAGCTTAAGGACCAGCCCGGCTTGTACGCCGAGCTCATCAAGCACTGATGGCCAGCAAACCTCCCCGCCCCGCCTTCGTGAAGATCAGCGAGTCGCCGGATTCGGCACTGGTGGGAAAGGCCATCCCGTTGGAGGCTGTGTCTTTCGTTTTGGGGCGTTCCCCGGATTGCCAATTGGCGGTTCAGGACAAAGCCATGTCCCGGCGGCACGCCGAGCTCAAGCTGGTGGATGGGACCTGGCTTTTGGCTGATTTAGGCTCGGCCAACGGCGTTTGGGTGGGGGGAAGAAGGGTCGCCGAACACCAGCTTCAGAACGGCGAAAGCTTCCGCCTGGGGGCTACGGTTTTCGTTTTTCACTTGGGAGCCGAGGAGGAGCAGGAGGCCACGGTGAGGCTGGAGGTGCCCACGGCTGCGCCAGCGCCTCCGGCACCGCCTTCTGCGGCTCCTCTGGCTCCCCCACCCCCCGCGTACCAGCCTTCGGTGGAGCTGTCCGCGACCTTAAGCGAAGCGCTGGCCCAATGGGGCCAAACCCGGCAGGTGAGCGGCAACACCCCCTGGGTTATTGGCGACGAAACAACCGCTTGGTACGTGAGCGAGGGGCAAGTGGTGCTGTTTACCGTGCCCTTGGACGATCGCGGCGAACCGCAGGGGGCGCGGGCGCACTTTTGCACGCTGGGTCCCGGCAACCTCATTTTCGGCATGGATTTCAAGCGCTTTGGCCTGGGAGCCGGCATCTTGGCGGTGGGCAAGGGCGGGACCAAGGTTATCGAGGTCGCCTTGAGCCAGCTGAAGGTGTTCGCCAAGCAGGAGCGCTTCCGGCAAGAGCTGGCGGCTTTGGTGGACGCATGGGTTCAAACTGTTGCTTCGGCTTTTGCCGCTTCCCTTGGTGGCGGACCTCCGCCCACGGTGGTGGCCACCGCAGGGGCATCGGTGGAGGTGCCCAACGGTGGGTGCCTGCGCGGTGGGCGGGAGGTGAGCTGGCTCGAAGTTGTAGCTGGCGAGCTGCTGTTTGTGGGGTGGGAGCCGCTTCAGCAGGCGCGCGCCCAAGCCGGGGATCTTTTGGAGCAGCTGAGCCGATTGCGGGCGGTTTTCCCTTTGGCCACCGATACCTGGATGATTGCCGCTAACCCCGCCGACCAGGCCACGGTGGTGCGGGTCCATGCCACGGCTGAGGCCATAGCCACGCCGGCTTTTTGGGCAGGTCTGGCCAGCTTCCACGAAATCGTGTGCCGCTGCGAGTTCATCAACAAGCGCTTGGGGCTTGTGGATGAGCTGCACCGCTTGCGGGTGAAAGCCGAGCACGCGCGCGCTGCTGGGGAAGAGGCGGAGCGGGAAATTGCCGGGGTCATGGCCGAGGGGCAGGAAGAAGCGGGGCACATGGCCGGTCCCAGCCGCGACCCGGTGCTGGACGCTGTGCGGCTGGTGGGCGAGGCCCTAGGGATGAGCGTCCGCGACCACCCGGAGGTGGACAAACGCGCCGATTTGCGCACCCGTTTACAAGCCGTGGCCAAGGCCTCCCGCTTTCAGGTGCGGCAGGTGGCTCTCAGGGACGACTGGTACCGCCGGGACCAAGGCCCCATTTTGGGCGCGTGGGAGGAGGGCGGAGGCCCGGTGGCGCTGGTGCCCAAGGGGGCCAAAGCTTACGAGTACGTGGACCCGGCTACCGGCGAGCGCGGCCTGGTCACCGAGGCTGTGGTTCAGCGTCTTTCGGGCTTTGGCTACGTGTTTTACCGTCCCTTCCCCGATGGCCCGCTTTCCGCCCGGGACCTGATTCGCTTTGGCCTCCGGGGCTTGAAGCCGGACGTGCGATGGGTGGTGGCCATGGGGGTGGGGCTGGGCCTCTTGGGCACCATCCCTCCCTATTTCACCGGCCGGCTTTTTGACACTGCCATTCCCCAAGCGGACCGGGCGCTTTTGTGGCAGTTTGTGGTGGGCCTCTTGGTGGGGGCGTTGGTTTCCAGCGCCTTTAAGGTGTGTCAGGCCATTGCCATTTTGCGAATCCAGGGAAAGATGGATTACTCCATCCAAGCGGCGCTTTGGGATCGCCTGTTAAATTTGCCCTCCAACGCTTTGCGTCAGTACACCGCCGGCGACTTGGCAGATCGCGCCCAGGGGGTGGACAAGATCCGTGCGCTGGTGGCCGGTGCCGGCATCAACTCCATCCTGGGCTTTTTGAGCTCGATTTTTTACGTATTTTTGATGGCCAAATACAGCTTGCTGTTGGCCGCCGCCGGCATGGGCATTTCGTTCTTGTACGTTGCGGCCACCACCACCGCCAACTACCTACGCTTGCGCCAGGAACGGCAGGAGATGGGGTTGCGCGGAACCATTACCGGCATGGTGCTGCAGTTCATTACTGGTGTGCCAAAAATCAGGGTGGCTGGCGCCGAAAACCACGCTTTTAAAACGTGGGCTAAAGCGTACGCTCAGCAGCGTCGGCTTTTGTTCCGCATCGGCCAAATCAAAAACGCCATTCAAGTCCTGACGTCGGGCTTTCCAGTGCTTTCATCATTGGGCATATTCTACGTGCTGTGGAAAATTCAGGAAGCAGCCCTGGCTAAGGGCCAGCCCCCTTCTATTACCACCGGTGATTTCATTGCCTTTAACGCCGCCTTTTCTGCCTTTGTGGCTGCGCTGCAGGGTTTGGGCGATGCGTCTTTGGACATGCTGCGCATTGTACCGATTTACGAGCGCTTGAAACCCATTGTGACCACGCCGCCAGAGCTGGACGAAGCGCGGGCTTATCCAGGGAAGCTTCGCGGTGAAATCCAAGTGTCCCACGTTTCCTTCCGCTACAGCGAAGATGGCCCGTGGATCCTCAACGACCTTTCGGTTCACATTAAGCCCGGCGAGTTCATTGCCTTTGTGGGCGCTTCGGGTTGCGGGAAATCCACGCTCATGCGCATCCTTTTGGGCTTTGAAACACCCACCCGGGGCGCGGTGTACTACGACGGGCAGGATTTGGCAACCCTGGATTTGCGGGAAGTGCGGCAGCAAATTGGCGTGGTACTGCAGAACTCCACCCTCTTGCCCACTGACATCTACCGCAACATCGTGGGCTCCTCGGGGCTGCCGGTACAGGCCGCGTGGGAGGCCGCCGCCTTGGCTGGGCTTGCGGAGGATATTTCGCAAATGCCCATGGGCATGCACACCTACATTTCTGAGGGCGGCGGTGGGTTTTCCGGCGGGCAGAGGCAAAAGGTGCTCATTGCCCGGGCCTTGGTGCGCAAGCCGAGGATCATGATTTTTGACGAAGCAACCTCGGCCCTGGACAACCGCTCGCAAGCGGTGGTCATGGAAAGCATCGAAAAACTGCAAGCCACACGCATCGTCATTGCCCACCGGCTTTCCACCATCATCAACGCCGACCGCATTTGCTACCTGGAAGGCGGGAAAATCATTGAAGAGGGCAGCTTCCAGGAGCTCATGGCCAAGGGCGGCAAGTTCGCCCTCCTGGCCCAACGCCAGATGGCGTAACCCATGGCTTGTTTGCTCCTCCTCAGCAAGAGACTTAAGAGCTGCTGTGCCCACAACCCGCTCCAGCAAAGGACAACGAACTGCCAGGTACCGGGTGGGTCCCGTAGCAGCTTGTAAGAGGCTTGTCGCTGGTCTTTGCTGGTCCGCACGCCGGTAGCCTAAGGGCCAGCACAAAAGAAAAACCTGGAGTGTGCCCGCCGGTCGCCCATTTTTTGCTGGCGATGAGTGGTCTTTCCACAATCTTGCGCCCTCCGGGAGCCTCAGGGACAACGGAGCGTTTTCAGGGGCTTGACAGCATACTGCGACTCATACTACAAATAGGAAAACTACGGGACGGCTACGGACAATGCCGGCAAGGGAATGGGGCCAACGTTTTGAAACCGACAGGTCGGGCTGTCCCCAAAATGGGCGGGAACCTTTTACGGGGTTGAGGATTTCTCGCCGGAAAGGAGGGAACAACATGGGACGGTCCGGCTGTCGGTTGCACATGCCGAGGAGAGGGCCCCGACCGCGCTCCCACCGTGGTTTCGCTGGGGCGTAGGGCTTGCCGTCTGGGTGGCGGTGAGGCCGGTAGGTGCGACCATCTACGCGGTGACGACCTTCATGGAGGTGCTGGTGAGCGACTCCGAACGTTCTCGGCGAGCACGGAAGAGCCAAAACACCGGCGGGGCATCTACGCAAGTAGAAAAATGCCATCGCCTCCTTCGGTGGGTGCGCCACCCGAGGACGGTGTGAAGGCCGCGATGAAAACCCGGAGTTGGTGAGGCACAGGTTGGAAAGGTCCGCGCCGCAAAGGCCCCGGGCGCAGTCTTTCGTCGCTCATTTCCCTAGCGCCGCCGACCGGAGCCAGCATGGGCTGTTGCAAGTGTGGTATGCAAAGAGAAAAACCAATTCTTGGAGGTGAAAAATGAACGAAACGATGGATCAGGCAAAGGCTGAGGCGTTCGCCAGCAGAATGATGGGGCTGCTGAACGACGCGTTCGTGGGGATCCTGGTGAGCATTGGGCATCAGACAAGCCTTTTCGATACCATGGCGGAAATGCCAGCGGCCACCAGTGAGGCCATCGCCCAAGCCACGGGGCTTCAGGAGCGCTACGTGCGGGAGTGGCTAGGGGGCATGGTGGTGGCGCGGATTGTCATGTACGACCCGCCCAGCAAAACGTACGTGCTCCCGCGCGAACACGCCGCATTTCTCACGCGGTCCGCTGGCGCCAACAACCTCGCGTTTTTCACGCAGTATATCCGGGGTGTGGGTGCGGTTGAGCAGGATGTTATCCGGGCGTTCCGTGAAGGCGGTGGAGTTGGGTATGAGAAGTACCCCGACTTCCAACGCCTTCAGGCCGAAGAGAGTGCCAGGCTTTATGACACGGCCTTGGTGGAGACGATTTTGCCCTTGGCGGACGGGGTGGTGGAACGCCTGCGCTCTGGCATTGACGTGATTGACTTGGGTACGGGTCAAGGCCATGCCGTCAATGTAATGGCCCGGGCGTTCCCCAACAGTCGTTTTCTGGGCGTGGATTTCTCGTCCGAAGGCATTGAGGCGGCCCGTGCCGAAGCGGCCCGTTGGAAGCTTCCCAACGCGCGCTTCGAGGTTGCTGACATTATGGCCGGGCTGCCCGGAGAATTCGATTTTGTAACCGCGTTCGACGTCATTCACGATCTCGCCAGGCCCAGGGCGGTTCTTGCCCACATCAACCGTGCCCTGCGTCAGGGAGGCGTTTTTCTCATGATGGACATCGCGGCCTCTAGCCACCTGGAGGAGAACCTCGATCACCCGTTGGGTCCGGGGCTTTACGCCTCGTCGGTCATGCATTGCATGATGGTGTCACTGGCGCAGGGTGGCGAAGGTTTGGGAGCCATGTGGGGCGAACAAGTAGCACGGGAATACCTGAAAGAAGCTGGGTTTTCCGACATCCAAACCCATCATCTGGAAGGCGACCCAATGCACGTCTTTTACGTCGCTCGGGCTTAAATGAGTTTCCATTGGCGTTCCGATTGGCCTTGCCCTGCATGCGCAGTTACGGCCGAAATCAGTGGAGGTTTAGTCCCTTTGTGTTGCTTGGGAGGGGGTTGCCCGCATCGTTCTAGCGTTTGTCGAGCCGTGGGAGCTGCTCCCTTGCGCCTTTGCGGGCTTAGCGCGCGCTGCCCGCCACCTGTCGCACGAAGGGGCAGAACAGGTGCCAGCTAATGGGAGGGGGACTTTCATCGCCGCAGAATGCTTTCATGGTTTCCGCTTGGGTGCGGGGTACGGCTGGAAGCTCCCGGAAGCTGGGAACCAGGGGAGCAAAGGGCGCGTTGGCGGCCAAACACAAGTCGCGAAAGTCGGCCAAAGACACTGCTTTCAACGGCTTTTTGTGCGGAAATTCGGCCAGATAAGCTGCCTGCAGGTAGCAAAAGATTTGCGGCCAGAGGGCCAAGCCGGCGGTTCCCGGATTGGTGTTCACCAGGTTGAGCCGGGAAAACCGCGCCTCGCCTTTTTCTGCTGCTCCCATCAAGGCCACGGAGAGCCTGGCAAGAAGCTCGGCCGCAAAATCCACCGGTAAAAGCTCCAGGCCCCGGGCGGAGGTTTCGCTTAAAACCGGCTCTGAAGGGAAAACCGCTGGCGGCTTAAGGGGCAGGGCTCCTACCTGCAGGCAGCTTGCCAAAAGGGCAGGGAACCACTCCTTGGTGGGAGCGTAACCGCTGGTGGTTGCCCAGGACAAAAGCCCGGGGCGGCTCACCAGCACCGGCATGCGCCCCTGGCAGTGCTGGGCCAAAAGCTCCACCATTCGTTCGCTCACCCATTTGGTCAGCACGTAGCCATCGGCTTTTGCTGCGGCTTCCCCCAAGCGGGGGGGCAGCGGCGCCTCCTCGGAGCCACCTAACCCCAAACTCAAGGCCAGGCGGGTGACATCCAAGCTGGAAACCAGATGAAAGGCCTTCAGGCGCTGGGTGACCGAAAAGTCCAAAAGGTTTCGAGTGGGGGTGACGTTGTCCTCCACAAGCTCGGCAAAGCTTGCTCCATGCTGCACTGCGGCGGCGGCATGAACGATCGCTGCGGTTTCCCGGGCCAGGCGGGTGTAAAGCTCGTTCGCCAGCCCAAGCTGCGGGTGGGAAAGATCGGCGGCCACGGCCCAAAGGTTTTTTTCTGAGTCGCCCGGCAAACCGGGTTCCGGGATAATGACTGCGGCCCGGACGGCTGCTTCCTTGAGACGGTGACGGGCGTGTTCGTGGCTTTGGGCGCGGACCAGCGCCACCACCGGGCCCCCACCCGGGGGTCTTCCAGCGAGTTCCGCCAAGAGGTGGATGCCCAGGAATCCGGTGGCTCCGGTTAGAACCGTGAGTCCACGAGGGGAAAATTCCGGAATGGCTTGCGGCAAAGGCGTGCGCAGCACCTGGAGCGCAACCTCGTCTTCCCTGCTTGCGGTTACCGGGGCTTTTGCTGACCCCTGAGGGGGAAAAGCAGGCCTTGACCTTATTCCCGGAGGCTGCTGGAGCTTTTCAAGCAACTCCCCCAGAGGCAAAAAACGAACCTCCTCCACCCCTAAGGGCACCGCCCGGGCATCGGCGAGGCTTAAGATCTCGGCGCAAGCCAGGGAGTCCAGCCCTTGCTGGGCGAGGGGCAGGGTGAGGTCTAAAGCTTCCTCTGGACGATGCAGGATTTGGGCTACGAGGTTCAGCAAACTCCCGGTCGTGGACGGTTCGGCTTCCGGCAGGGCCGTTGTGGCTTTGGGAGCCACCAGCAGGTGCCGGTAATAGGCGGCAATGGCCGCCCGGTTGGGTTTGAGGGAAGGGGTCAGCAGCCGGTTTTCCGGGGTCCAGGGGGTGTTTTCCGGATCCACCACAATGGCAGGTAAGGCCCGGCCCGGAAAGCGTTGGGCCAGGGCGCTCGCTAGACGGGCTTCCAGGTTTTCCCTAGGAGCTTCAGGCCCGGCCACTACCACCGCCACCGGTCCGGTGGGGGAGGGTACCACCGCCGCCTGCTGGCAGAAGCCTGTGGCCAAAAGGGCTTGTTCCATTTCTTCGGCCAGCACGAAGTAGCCGTCGGCCAGCTTAACGGCGGCGCTGGCCCGGCCTAAAACCTTGACCGTGCCGTCCGGCCGCAGCTCCACCAAGTCTCCGGTGAGGAAATAGCCGTCCTGGGTGATCCGGGAAGGCTCATAGCCGGGCAAGGCGTAGCGTGGCAGCTTCACGGCTAGCTCCCCTCGCGGGTAGGGCCGGTCGGCTTGGGTAAACCCCAAATCCGGGCGATCCACAAGCCGCACCGCCACGTTTGCTTGCAGCTTGCCGTTGTACGCGATGGTACCCACTTCGGTGGCGCCGTAAGCTTCGTGGACCGGGACGCCGAGGATGGTCTCCAGGAGTTGTGCGAACCCTTCGGGCACTGCCGCTCCGCCGACCGCCGCGGTGGCCACACGCCCGCCGAGACGGGCGCGGAGGGCCAAACGCAGCCGCGCCAGCTCCGAAACCGGTTCTTGCCGCTCCAGGGCCTGTTGGTACGCCTGCACCAGGGGCTGAAAGAGGGCGGGGGGACCTTCGAGATACGTGGGGCCTAAAGCTTGCAGGTCTTCCCACAGCTCCAAGCCCCGGCGGCAAAAGCCCACGGTGCCGCCGTTGAGCAGGGTTTGCCACACGGCCTTGCGGTCCGCAAGCAGCGCAAAGGGCTGGAAAGATGCGGTAATCAGAGGGTAGAGGAACGCCCGGTACTCCCTGCCAGCCCGCATCCGATTACGGGTGATGGGGATGGGCTTAGGTCTTCCAGTGGAGCCGGAGGTAAACACGACTGTGTAAAGGTCCTCCTGGGAATCCGCGGCAATCCCCAGTTCCTTAGCCTTTTGCCAGGAAGGCTCGTCATCGAAAAGCACTGGAGTTTCTAGGCTCACCCCACTGCGGCTGCGCCAGCCGGGAGGTGGCGGGGTGGGCTCGAGCGGCACACACCCAGGGGGGCAGGAGCTGTCGAGGCAAAGCTTGAGCCCGGAAAAACCGGTGAGGCGCTCAAGGCCTTCCCGATCGCCCACCACCGCCGCTACGCCGGCTTGGGCCACAACGCTTTGCCAGTGCTCGGGGGAAGCCGCGGGATCCAAGCCCACGGTGGACAGGTGCGCGAAAACGCAGGCAAAGTCCACGAGGTAGCTTTCCCAACCTGGGTTTTTGAAGGCCACTGCCACCTTGTCCCCGGAGGCCAGGCCTGCCGCCTCCAGGGCATGGGCGAGGCCTAAGGCTTTTTGGCGAACATCGCCGTAGCTGAGGCGGCTTCCCTTTTCCCAAGCCTTCACAAACGAGGTCCGATTTGAAAAGCGCAGCAAGGCGTTGTTGAGGCTTACCGCTTGCGAGGGGAACTCGGTGAGGCCCAAGCCGGCAAAGGTAGGCCCGGAGCGTGCTTCGTAAAAGGCGTGGCCAAGCTCGGGGAAGGAGGCCAGCGCTGCTTCAAAAGCTTCCGGGGCGAAGGCTTGGAGCTTGCTAATCGCTTCTTGGCAGCGGGAGAAGGCGTCGTAGGCCTGGGGGGCCAAGGAGAAAAAGCTTTGCTCGCTGCGAAAGCGGGGACGGCCGTCCCCATCCTTTTGAAACCAGATGCCCGTGAGCGCGCAGCGTTCTCCCCAAGGAAGCGAAGCTAACGGCACCCCGGGGAGCTCGTTGCCCACCAGCTCCAGTTGTTCCATGGGCAGGGTTTCATCCACGTGGCTGGCCAACAGCAAGCGCAGGGGCACCGAAACTCCGGCTTCCTGGCATGCCCGTTCCAGCTCCGCCCAGGCCTGGCGAAACTGCTGCAAGCTTTCCGCCAGAACCCACCGGGCTATCGGTCCTGATGTAGCCCGGGTTGGGGCCAGGAAGTAGCTTTCCGCACGTAGCACGAAAAGCTCAGCAAGCAGCTCCCAGGCTGCTCGGGCATCGGGTTGCTCCGAAAGCTTTTGTGCTCTTTCTGCCAGTGCCAAAAGCTTTTCCTGCAGTTCCCCTTGCTGCGGATGGGGTGGTTCCGCTGGTGCTACGAAAGCTTGCCGGGTTGCCGCCCGCAGCACCGCCGCCACCTCTCGAAAATGGGCCACGGTGGGCGCCAAATCGGGGTGGTCGCGGAGGAGGCGAGCAAGCCAAGGTGGGTGGCTCAAGGTTCATCCCCCTTTTGGTGCGCCGAAGGCACCGCTTTGAATTCTCCTGCTGCCAGCTCTTCCAAAGAAAGCTGCAATAGGGACACGAGCAGAAAAGCTTTGTCCTGCTCCTGGGGCGAGCCGAGCTTGCTTAAAAAGTTGGCTGCTCGGCAGCAGGCGGATCCCAGGAACTGAAAGGCCTCATCGGAAAGAGGGGGCATTCCCCGGTAGTTGTTCAAGCGGCCGCTCAGGCGAATGACGGGAAAGGCCTCCAAACCCAGGAACCGCAAGGCCAGCTCCGCATCGTAGTTGCCGTAGGCGGCTTGCAATCCGTACCAATCCGCCACCAGCTCCTCCAGCACCGTATGGCCCAACTTGCCAAAAACCCGAAGCGTGAGGTAGTGGGCCGCTTCATGGTTCAGGCGGATAACCAGAGCTTTGTCTTCCTTATGCGAGCTTTCCGGGACCGGCACCCCGCTGTAAGGTCCTCGGGAAGCAAGAACAAGCCGGTCCTGGTAGAGCTCCTTGCGCTGCAGCATTTGCTCCCACGATTGTGAGGCTTTGGGATCTTCTTCCCACTGCTGGCGCAAGGCCCGGTAGCGCTGCCAGTTGTTGAGCCCCTGGAGCAAACAGGCCCCCATGGAATCGGGAATGGGCACCGGCTCCCCCCGATGGGCCAGGAGCTGCACCAGCCGCACGAAGTCTTCCCGGAAACCGGCAATTAAAACCGGCAGAGTTCCGGCAGGGGTGGGGAGCAACTGCAAGGTGAGGGCTTCCGGGGCTTGAAGCGATGGGTTTTTTCGACCTTCGCGGGGTTCCCCCCGGCGCACCGCTTGCACCCACTCCGGCGTTTGGCTCAAACCTTCCGCTGGCGAAAAGGAAAGCTGCGGGAAAGCCTCAGCGAGGCGCGCGACGAGGGCACTGCCCTGGGTAGGAAGCTCCCGGTAAAACGCCACGTGCGGCTCGTCGGCAAGGGGAGGCGGCGCGCAGGGGGGCGGAAGAGGCGTGCAAAGGGCCAAAAGCTGCCGAACCGCGTCGTCACCGGCGCCCAAGCTTTGCCAAAACGCCTCCCGCCAACGCTCCCTTGTTTCTGGTTCCACCCCAGAAATGTACCACGGCCTCACCAGCTGGCGGAGGGGGTAAAACCCCGGCGCCATCTGGACGCTCGAAGGAGGTTATCCCCGCGGGCAAGTTCACTCGGGAGTAATTTTGCCCGGAGGTAAAAACACTCGAGTTCTCAATGTTCCCGACGCCTCGGGGCGCTTAGATTCGCTTACTCCTTGGGCTTTTCCGGGACCTTTATGCTTTCCCCCCGTTCCTTCACAATGCGGCGGTACCAGTCGTCGGGGTAGCGGGGGTGGGTGACGTTGCCTTGGCTGTCCCGGACGTTGCCGTCAAGGTACTTCCAGATCAGAAACTCTCCAAGCTTTTTCCAGCGGGCCACCACCTTTTCGCCTTCTTCCACACTGTAGCGGGTGAGAAACTCCCGGGCCAGCTCAGGGGATTGGCGGTAAAGCGCTAGGGCTGCCTCTTCCACGTCCTTTTGTCTGGCCAGAAACGAGCCTTCCAGCTCCCGCTGGACCGGCTGGATATCCTGAATCATGTCGGCGTAGCGGCTGTACGCCCAGTTGGCCACGAAGTTGAAAACCCAAAAGGCCGAATCCCAGGAAAAACGGGAAAAATCCCCGGTGCCCACGGCGTGGGGTTTGGGAACGCTGCGAATCCCACAGTACATGGGGACGTACACGGTGGTGTAGGTGTCATCCAGGCCAAACCACAAAACCCCACCGATGGGATTTGGCAAAAAGGAACGCATTTGCGCAATGAACGAAAAGCCAGTTTGCTGGGTGGAAATGGCCCGCTCGTGCACGTACTTTTTGCCGTCCACTTCCCACTCCATAGGCCGCCACCGGTAAGGGCAGGCAAAGGGACCGGCGCCCACATCCCTGGTCATGTCCAGCGGTGTGCCTTCAAAATGGTCACGCATAAGGGCAAACATGTCGGCCACTGCGAGCTTCTTATCGGGCTTGACGTAAAGCGGCAGGCGCTTTTCGAGATGGTACCCGTCAACATACTCCACAGTCAGGTTGAGGGAAGGGGCCACCCGGCGAAAAACGCTCCAAACCCGCGATTCGCAAAAGCGAGCAGCACCAAAGTCGTAAGGCGCGTAGGTATCGGCAAAGCTGAACTCTTCATCCGTGCCGGAAAACCACCCCTTTTTCCTGGCAAACTCAATGACATCGGGGCTGTAGAGACAGTTTTGCGGGTCGTTGAGGGGAAAACGGCGGATGCGCGCCTGGTTGGCGTGAGCGGAAACCGTCCCGTCGGGCAATCTCACCGCCACCCATACCGCTCCTTTTTCTCCCTTGCCTTTGCCAATCATTTCCAAAAGCCACACCTCGTTGGGATCGGCAATGGAAAAGCTTTCCCCGGTGGAAGCGTAGCCGTACTCCGCCACCAAGCTGGTCATCACTTGAATGGCCTCGCGGGCGGTTTTGGCGCGTTCCAAGGCAATGTACATGAGGGAACCGTAGTCAATGATCCCCGCCGGTTCCGCAAGCTCCTCGCGGCCACCAAAGGTGGTTTCGCCAATGGCGACCTGAAACTCGTTGATGTTGCCCACCACCTGGTAGGTTTCCGGGGGTTGCGGGATGCGGCCCAGGAACTTGCCAGTATCCCACTCGATGATGTCGCGCCAGGCTCCCGGCGGGTGTTTGGCTGCCGGCGTGAAGTAAAGCTCCCCGTAAAGCTCGTGGGAATCCGCGGCGTAGGAAATGAACGTAGAGCCGTCAGCGCTGGCCCCTTTGGTCACCAGGATGTTGGTGCACGCCGAAAGCGTCTGCCAACCGCCAAACCAAACCGCCAAAGCCATCAGTAACCCGCGAACCCTCATTTTCTCCCCCTCTGGCACCGGCCCAGTGGCCGGCCAAACGCACGTATGCTAGCAGGGGAGAGCACGATTGCTGAAAAGGGTGCACGCTCCTCCAGGAAAGAAAAAAGCAGGACCTGCGGCGGGGCGCAGGTCCTGGATTTTGCTTCAAAACCGCGACAGGGGCTTGCTAGGGCGAAAGCCGGAACGATTGCAGGATGCGCATGTAGTTGGTGCGTTCAAACGCGGCGGGGTCGGGGCAGCGGCGCAAGCTCATGGAGCCCAGGGCTTGCTGCAGCGATTCGTACTCGTGCTCCTCAAGCCACAGGGTCACTTCGTCCTTGATTTGCTTGAGGCGCTGGGGTCCGTGCATGAGCAGGGCGGAGACCACCTGCACGGCGCTGGCGCCGCACATGATGGCCTTGAGGGCGTCCAAACCGGTGTGCACGCCGCCGGAGCAAGCCAGGGACTTGCTGAAGCGCCCGTAGAGAATGGCCAGCCAGCGCAAGCGGAGTAAAAGCTCCGAAGAGTCGGAAAGGTGCAGGGTGGTGGTGGCTTCCAGATTTTCCACGTCAATGTCGGGCTGGTAAAAGCGGTTGAAGAGCACCAAACCGTCAGCACCGGCCTTTTCAAGCTTGGCGGCGAGGTTAGGCAGGCAGGTGTAAAACGGGGAGAGCTTCACCGCCACCGGAATCGTGACCTCTTCTTTGATGATCTTCACCACATCTAAAAGCCGCTGCTCCACCGACTCGGAGGTTTCCCGGGAGTCAATGGGTAGGTAGTAGTAGTTGAGCTCCAGTGCATCGGCACCGGCTTGCTGCATGAGCTTGGCGTACTCCAGCCAGCCGGAAGGGGACGAACCGTTGAGGGAGGCAATCACCGGCACGCCAACCCGGGCCTTGATGGCGCGGATCTGCTCCAGGTAGGCATCGGGACCCAGGGCGTACTGAGGGGGGGAGGGGAGCACGGTGGCCGCCTCGGCAAAGGATTCGGCGTAAAGCTCGGTGTCCCGGAAAGCGCGCAGCTGATCGTAAGTGAGCTGTTCCTCGAAAAGCGAGTGCATGACGATGGCGGACGCTCCCGCTTCCACGAGCTTGTCCACCATGGCGAGGTCATCCACCAGGGGGGATGCCCCAGGCATGAACGGGTGGGGAAGCCTCAAACCCAAATAGCTGACCGAAAGATCCATGTTGCCTCCTTTACTTTTGGGCCGCCGGCTCGAGTTCGGCTTTCTCCGCTACCGGGGGCTTAAACTGAGCGAGCCACTCGTGCATAGCCCACCGCTCCTTCACCACCTGCTCGGCGCGTTCCATAAGCTGCCGGAAGCGCTCGGGGTCCATCTGCTGCACCATGCGGTAGCGGGTTTCGTTGCCCACGTACTGGGACAGCGGCACTTTGGGCGTACTGGAATCCAGCTTGAGAGGCGGTTCGCCGGCCGCTGCACGACGGGGATCGAAGCGCAGGAGCGGCCAGTAACCGGACTCCACCGCCAGGCGTTGCTGTTCGGCACCGTAGGCCAGGTCGTAGCCGTGGGCGATGCAGTGGCTGTAGGCAATGATGAGCGAGGGCCCGGGGTAGGAGTCAGCCTCGATGAAGGCCCGTACGGTTTGGGCATCCTTGGCTCCAAAGGCCACTCTAGCCACGTACACGTGGCCGTAGGTCATGGCCAGTAGGCCCAAGTCCTTCTTGGCCGTAGCCTTACCGGCCATAGCAAACTTGGCGGCGGCCCCGAGGGGCGTGGCTTTGGACTGCTGGCCGCCGGTGTTGGAGTACACCTCGGTGTCCAGCACCAGGAGGTTGATGTCCCGGCCCTGGGCCAGGACGTGATCCAGACCGCCGTAGCCGATGTCGTAGGCCCAGCCGTCGCCGCCGATGCCCCAGATGGACTTGCGTACCAGGTAATCGGCGAGCACTTCCAACCTGCGGGCCCGGGGATCGGAAAGGCTTGCCAGTTTTTCCCGGAGGATGCGTACCCGTTGCCTTTGAGCGGCAATGCCGGCCTCGCTGTATTGGTCGGCGGTCAAAAGCTCGTGCACCAGGTTGTCGCCAATCTGCCCGGAAAGCTCCACCAACAGCTCCCGCGCCTGTTCGGTGTGTTTGTCCACCGCCAAGCGGAAGCCAAAGGCGAACTCAGCGGCGTCCTCAAAGAGCGAGTTGGACCACGCCGGTCCACGTCCTTCGCGGTTGGTGGTGTAGGGGGTGGTGGGCAAGTTCCCGCCGTAAATGGAGGAGCAACCGGTGGCGTTGCCAATGAGCGCGCGGTCGCCGAAGAGCTGGGTGAGGAGCTTGACGTACGGTGTTTCGCCGCAACCCGCGCAGGCGCCGGAGTACTCGAACAGCGGCTGCAGGAACTGGGAACCCTTCACGTCCAGCTTGAGCTCTTCCCGCGGGGGATCGGGAAGGCCCAAGAAAAACTCGTAGTTGACCCGTTCCTGCTCGCGGAGGGGCATTTGCGGGTGCATGTCAATGGCCTTGTGCTTGGGGTTCGCTTTGTCTTTGGCTGGGCAAACCATCACGCACAGGGTGCAGCCGGTGCAGTCCTCCGGTGCCACCTGGATGGTGTACTTCCAGCCTTTGAACTCCGGTGCTTTGTAATCGGTGGACTTGAAGGTTGCCGGCGCATCCTTGAGGTACTCGGGTGGGTAAACCTTGGCCCGGATGGCCGCGTGGGGGCACACAAGCGCGCATTTGTTGCACTGAATACATAACGCAGCATCCCACACCGGGATTTCCAAAGCAATGTTGCGCTTTTCCCACTGGGTGGTGCCGGAAGGCCACGTGCCGTCCACCGGAAAGGCGCTCACCGGCAGGTAGTCGCCTTTGCCTTCCATCATCACCGCGGTAACCCGCTTGACGAAATCGGGAGCCTTGTCCGAAACCACCGGCGGACGCGTGCGGGTGGCGGTGATTTTGTCGGGCACTTTCACCTCGAAAAGGTTGGCCAACGTGGTATCTACGGCAGCGAAGTTCTTGCGCACTACCTCCTCGCCCTTCTTGCCGTAGGTCTTTTTAATGGCATCTTTGATCTTGGCAATGGCTTCTTCCCGCGGGAGCACCCCGGAAATGGCAAAAAAGCAGGTCTGCATGATGGTGTTGATACGTACCCCCATCCCCGTTTCCTTGGCCACCTTGTACGCGTCGATCACATAGAACTTGAGCTTTTTGTCTAAAACTGCTTCTTGCACTTCTCGGGGGAGGTGCTCCCACACCTCATCAGGGCCAAACGGCGCGTTGAGCAGGAACGTGCCGCCGGGAACCGCGTAGCTCAGCATGTCGTACTTATCCACGAAAACAAACTGGTGGCAAGCCACGAAGTTTGCGCGCCGGATGAGGTATGAAGAGCGAATCGGCTTGGGGCCAAACCGAAGGTGGGAGATCGTCACTGCTCCAGCCTTCTTGGAGTCGTAGACAAAGTAGCCTTGGCCGTAGTTGTCGGTTTCCTCGGCAATGATCTTGATGGAGTTCTTGTTGGCGCCCACCGTTCCGTCCGAACCCAAGCCAAAGAACACCGCCCGCTTCACCTCGTCCGGCTCGATGTCAAAGTCCCAATCGAACGGCAGAGAAGTGTGCATCACGTCGTCCACGATGCCTACAGTAAAGTGGTTCTTGGGGTTGGGTTTGGCCAGCTCGTCATAGACGGCCTTGACCATGGCCGGGGTGAACTCTTTTGAGGAAAGCCCGTAGCGGCCACCCACTACCCGGGGGATGGTGGAGAAACGACGGCCATCGGTGCTGTCCTCTACCAGGGCTGAAACGACATCGAGGTACAGCGGCTCGCCTAGCGCTCCAGGTTCCTTAGTACGGTCCAAAACCGCAATAGCTTTCGTGGTAGCCGGCAAGGCCGCAATGAAGTCCTTTACCGAGAACGGCCGGTAGAGACGAACCTTCAGCACCCCGATCTTCTCGCCCCGAGCCACGGCCCACTCCACGTACTCGTGGGTGACCTCCGCACCGGATCCCATGATGACAATCACCCGTTCGGCTTCCGGGTGGCCCACGTAATCAAAAAGGTGGTACTGACGGCCGGTAAGTTCGGCGAACTGGTCCATGACGGCCTGTACAGTTTGAGGGCACGCCAGGTAAAACGGGTTGCAGGCTTCCCTGGCTTGGAAAAACACATCGGGGTTTTGGGCGGTGCCGCGGATGAACGGCCGATCGGGGTTTAAAGCGCGATCGCGATGAGCTTTAATGAGCTCGTCAGGCAACAACGCCAAAAGGTCCTCGTTGGTGAGCTCCTCGATCTTTGCCACTTCGTGGGAAGTGCGAAAGCCGTCAAAAAAGTGCAAGAACGGGACACGGCTGCGCAGGGTAGCCGCCTGGGCAATGGCAGCAAAATCGTGGGCCTCCTGCACCGAACCCGAAGCCAGCAAAGCGAAGCCAGTTTGCCGACAGGCCATCACGTCGGAGTGATCACCAAAAATCGACAGGGCGTGGGTGGCCACCGTACGCGCCGACACGTGCATGGCAAAAGACGTGAGCTCACCAGCGATCTTGTACATGCTGGGGATCATGAGCAGAAGCCCCTGGGAGGCGGTAAAGGTGGTGGTCAGGGAACCTGCTTGCAGGGCCCCGTGAACGGCAGCAATGGCTCCGGCCTCCGACTGCATTTCTGTCACCTGGGGCACGGTTCCCCAAATGTTTTTGCGCCCCTGGGCCGACCACTCGTCTGCGAACTCACCCATGGGCGATGAAGGTGTAATCGGATAGATGGCAATGACCTCGTTGGTGCGGTGCGCAACCGATGCCACCGCTTCGTTGCCATCTACCGTGATCATACGGCGTTGTGCCATTTCTTTCCTCCTTCCCCTAAAGCGTTCAAAGACGCATTGGAGGCGGCCCATTAAGTGAACCGCTTCACAAGGTGAAGTGTACGCCCTTTTCCAGAGAACGGCAACAGCGCACGTGGTAAAGCGGGCTCGGGGGAAAATGCATGAGGCTAGGGGACAAATGGCGGCCCTGAGGGGAGTCGAACCCCTGCTGCCGGCTTGAAAGACCGGTGTCCTAACCGTTAGACGACAGGGCCGCACAACCTCGCGGCAGGCGTTATGGTAGCACACACTAGGCGACCCCTGCCCCTGCGTGTGGGCCCGCCGCTCCGCCTCTGTGGGGCCGCCGCTCCGCGGCGGCTAAGAGAAAAGCGACCCGCGACGGAGCGCGGGTCCCACATTTTGTGTTTGCTTTGTGGGGCCAGCGCTCCTGCGCCGGCGGGGGTGGGCAAGACAAGCGAGCATCCGGCTTTGCTGGCGCGCGCGTGGGGGCTCGGGGGGCTGAGCGCGCGGCGGCAAGGGCGGGCTGCGCGCGAGCCCCCCGCGACAAATAGCTCGGGTGGCCAAGCCGCCCGCGGGAGAGGGCTAGGTTGCGGCCGTGCCCCCGCGTCAAACAGCCGGCGGCCTCGCGTTTCGAGCCAGCGATCCCCGGGGGTTGACATTGCGGCAAAGCTTTGAGAGCATTCCCATGGGCGAGTTGTAACGTGCATTGGGATTTATCCAAAATCGAGTATCAAACCGGCCGCGAAAGAGGGCGAGTTCGCGGCTTTTTCTGTTGGCCGCTGGGACGCCCCCAGCAAGGAACATGGTCCTGAAGCACGGGACCGAAACGAGGAGTGCAGCATGGCAACAGGTACAGTGAAGTGGTTTAACGAAACAAAGGGCTTTGGCTTCATCACCCAGGAGAGCGGCGAGGACGTGTTCGTCCACTACTCCGCAATCGTGGGTGAGGGCTTCCGGACCCTGAAGGAAGGCGCCCGCGTGCAGTTTGACGTGGAACGTGGTCCCAAGGGGCTCCAGGCCAAGAACGTGCGGCAAATCTAAGCGGCACAAAAAAGCCTTTTGCTGCGGCGCTTCGGCGCCGCTTTTTTTTTCCGCTAGAACAAAGGCTTTTGCAGCGGCGAACCGTGCGGTTTTGTCTTTACTTCTTCGTGGGAATGGGGAGCTTGATTTGCGTCCGCGGCTCGCCGTAGTAGGGACGATAGCCCATATCCAGCTCCGAAAGGGGCCCACGGTAAAGGAGCTGGTCCAAGCCAATCACCGCTTCTTCCCGGGTGCGGAAGGCCATTTCGTGGGTGCGGGTCATGATGATAGCTTCCTTGGGGCAGGCGTCCACACAAAAGCCGCAGAACACGCAGCGCAAAAGGTCAATGGTGAAAACCTTGGGTTGCTTTTCCCACTCCACCGGGGCGTTGGGGTCCTCGTCCGCTTCGATGTGGATGCAGTCGGCGGGACAGGCGGTTTCGCACATGTAGCACGCCACGCAGCGGGGGCTGCCGTCTTCCCGGGTTAGGAGCACGTGCCGGCCCCGCATTCTTTCGGAGTACTCGCGCTTCACCTCCGGCCACTCCACGGTTACCGTGTACTTGCGGGAAAACAGGTTGCCCAAGAAGTGCCGCAAGGTAACGCCCAGCCCCTTCAGGATCTCCAGGAGGTAAAAGCGCTGCCAAAAGCGCAACGGGCGGGGGTTGCAAACGATCACGTCGTTGTTCATCGGTCCAGCTCCCCAGCGATGATGTTAAGGCTTCCCAGGATCGCCACGCTGTCGGCGACCAAATGCCCCTTGAGCATGTGAGGGTAGGCCTGGAAGATGGCAAAACAGGGGGGCCGCACCTTCAAGCGGTAGGGCTTGCCGCCGCCGTCGGAAATGGCGTAAAAGCCCAGCTCGCCGTTGGCGCCCTCCACGTAGCCGTAGTACTCCCCCGCCGGCACCTTCATGCCTTCCATGATCAGCTTGAAGTGGTAAATGAGCGACTCCATTTCGGTGTAAACCCGGGCCTTGGGGGGCAAGGCAACGTGGTGGTTTTCCACGATGATGGGACCGTCCGGCAGGTTGGCCAGCGCTTGCTCCACAATACGCAAGCTTTGCCGCATTTCCTCTACCCGCACCAGGTACCGGGCGTAGGTGTCGCCGGTGTGGGCGATGGGCACCTTGAAGTCGTACTGGTCGTAGCCCAGGTAAGGGTGGGCCTTGCGCACGTCATAAGCCACGCCACAGGCACGAAGGCAGGGCCCGGTCCAGCCCCAGTTGATGGCCTCTTCCGCGGAAATCTTGCCAATGCCCTCGGTCCGCTCGCGGAAGATGCGGTTTTCGGTGATGAGCTTTTCCATGTCGTCAATGAGCGGCGGAATGCGCTTGAGGAGGTAACGCACAGCATCGGCAAAGTCGTGGGGCACGTCGTTGGCAAGACCGCCAATGCGCACGTAGGAAACCGTGAGCCTGCCCCCGGCGCAGGCTTCCAGAACCGAGTAAATCTCCTCCCGCGCCTGGTAGAGGTACAAAAACGGCGTCATGGCGCCCAGGTCCGTGAGGTTGGCGCCGATGTCCACGATGTGGTCCATGATGCGGGAAAGCTCCGAGAGGATCACCCGCACCGCCTGGGCCCGGGGCGGGGCCTCAATGCCCAGCATGTTTTCCACGGTAAAGGCGTACCCCACGCCGTTGATCATGGCCGAGCAGTAGTTCAGCCGATCGGTGTAGGGGATCACCTGGTTCCAGGTGTGCCGCTCGGACATCTTCTCGAAGCAGCGGTGCAGGTAGCCAATTTCGGTTTCCGCTTCGGTGATGATTTCGCCGTCCAGGCGCACCACCGTGCGCAGGGTGCCGTGGGTGGCCGGGTGGGCCGGGCCCAGGTTCAGGACCTGCGTTTCAAAGTGGTCCTCGTCCTCCTGGGGGATTTTGGCCCACTGGGGCACGTACTGCTCTTCCTCTTTCAAAAGCCAGCGCTGACCGGGATCGTAGTCCTTGCGCAGGGCGTGACCCTGGAAGGACTCGTGGGTGAGGATGCGGCGCAGGTTGGGGTGGCCGGAAAAGCGGATGCCAAACATGTCGTAGGCTTCCCGCTCGAACCAATCGGCGGCCTTCCACAACCCATACACCGAGGGCACCACAGGGTCCTCCTCGGCCACCGGCACCTTGACACGGATGCGGTGCCCGTGGCGCAAGGAGTAGAGGTGGTAAACCACGTCAAAGCGCGGCGTGCGCTTGCCCCACCAATCCACCCCACACACGTCCAAGAGCAAATCGCAGCTTAAATCCGGGTGCTCCTTGAGGTGCTTGGCAAAGTCCCAGAGCACCTTGCGGTCCACCACAAAGGTCTGCTGGTCGCCGCCGGGAAGCTCCCGCACCAGGTTTTCGTCAGGGAAAGCTTGGCGAACCGCCGCCCTCCTTGCCTCTCGTGTGGCCATCTCACTCCCCCGCCGCTGCCCGCCGGGCAGCCACCATGCGCTGATAGTGCGTCTCCCCCCTTTCGATCATTTCCTGCAGCTTCACCACCCCGGCAAACAGCGCCTCGGGCGTGGGGGGGCACCCGGGCACGTAAACGTCCACCGGGATGAACTCGTCAATGCCCTGCACCACGTGATAAGCCCGGTAAAAGCCACCGGTACAGGCGCAGGCACCCATGGAAATCACGTACTTGGGCTCGGCCATTTGCTCGTAAATCCGCACCAGGACAGGAGCCATCTTGTCGGTAATCGTGCCCGCGACGATCAAGAGATCGGACTGCCTGGGAGAAAAACGCACCACTTCCGCCCCGAACCTGGAGAGGTCGTAGTGCCCCATCATCACCGACATGAACTCGATGCCGCAGCAGGCGGTGCCAAAGGGGTAAGGCCAAAGGCTGTTGGCCCGGGCCTTATCCAGCAGCTTTTCCAGCTTCGTGGTTAAAAACACGCTGCTGCCATCCGGTGTCCTCATGTTGCGCGCCCTCCCCTTAATAAGAACCCGGACCTGGGCGACGAGCTTCCCAGAGCCAAGAGCATTATACGCACATTCACAAGCCCTTCCCAGCCGCCTGGGGACACCAGCGGGCCAGGACCCGGCTCACGTAGCTCTGGGTTTCGCGAAAGGGTGGGATGCCTCCGTAAGCCTCCACCACCGCCGCCCCGGCGTTGTAAGCCGCCAGCGCCCAGTCCACCCGGGCAAAGCGATCCAGAAGCTTGCGCAGGTGGGCCGCGCCAGCCTGCAGGTTGGCCGCCGGCTGATGGGGGTCCAGAAGGCCGTAGGACAGCCACACCCCCGGCATGAGCTGCATTAAGCCCCGGGCTCCCACCCGGGACACCGCAAAGGGGTTAAACCCCGATTCCACCGCTACCACCGCCGCCAAAAGCCTGGGGTCCAGGTTGTGGCGCTGGGCGGCAGCCACGATTTCCCCCCGGTACGGGAGCTCCGCCGGCAAGCTCTGGGAAGCAAAAACCGGTTCACAGGTAACTGCGGCTTGCTCCTGCGGTTTTTCGCTTTCCGGGTGGGGGTTGAAATCAGCCACCTCCAAAACCCTCTCCACCCGGGCAAGCGGCAGCTCCACCCAGGCCCCTTCCTGAAGGTGCAAGCGAAGGCGGTCAGTACCGGCCAGGTTTGCGCTTTCCACCTGGAAGAAACCGCCGTCGGTCAACACCACCAGGTACGCGGCAAAGCCGGGAGCAGCTAAAGCCAAAAGCCCCGTGCAAACAAGCAAGAAAAAACGCATGCTAGGCCCGGGGGTGGGAGCGGTCGTAAAGCTGGCGCAAGCGCTCCCGGGTCACGTGGGTGTAGATTTCGGTGGTGGAAATGTCGGCGTGGCCCAGCATCACCTGCAGCGCCCGCAAATCCGCACCGTTGGCCAAAAGGTGAGTGGCAAAGGAGTGGCGCAGCACATGGGGGGAAAGCTGGGAGGTAATGCCCACCTTTTTCCCGTACCCCTTGATGATTTGCCAGAAGCGCTGCCGGGTCATGGCCTCCCCGCGCACGGTAAGAAACAGCGCCTCGGGAGAGCCTTGCCGCACCAGCTTCCCCCGGGCCAAGGTGAGGTAGCGCTCCACCCACAGGCGCGCCTCGCTGCCCATGGGGACGACCCGTTCCTTGTTCCCCTTGCCCACCACCCGCACAAACCCAGGGTCCAAGCGCACCTGGGAAACTTTCAGGCCCACCAGCTCGGAAACCCGCAAGCCGGTGGCGTATAAAAGCTCCAGCATGCTCTTGTCCCGCAGCCCCTGGGGGGTTTGTGGATCGGGGGCTGCAAGCAGCATCTCCACCTCCTCGGGGGTGAGATAACGGGGGAGCGCCCGCATGAGCTTGGGGTTTTCCAGCTCCAGGGTGGGATCGTGCTGGATGGCACCTTGCTCCATGAGGTAGCGGAAAAAGCCCCGCAAGCTGGAAAGCGCCCGGGCGGTGGAGCGCGCCGAAAGCCCCGTACCCCGAAGCTGCGAAAGGTAGAGCCGTACGTCGGCCCGCTCACAGGCGGAAAGCTCCACCCCGCGGTCCTGCAGCCACTGGCCAAAGCGCAGCAGGTCGCTTGAATAGGCGGCTACAGTAAAAGGCGAAAGGGCCCTCCCCACCGTGAGCTCGGCCAGGTACTGGCTCAGGTAGCGGTTGAAGCCTTCAGGGTCCTTGCCTTTCTTTGCCGTCATCAAACGACGCTCCCGCGCCTCCATCCCAGGCATAGTAAGCCAAATCCAGGCGCCCCTGGGGATCAAAAACCACGCCTTCCGCTTCCAAAAGCCTGCGCTGAAGGCCCGGCGGGAAATCGGGCAGGCGCTCGGTGGAACAGCGTCCCTGGGCGTTGACCACCCGGTGCCACGGGACGTCCGCGGGACACACGTGCAGGGCCCATCCCACCGCCGCCGGCGAAAGGAGGTGCCCCAGCCGGGCGGAAATTTGCCCATAGGTCAGGACCCTTCCTGGGGGGATTTGGCGCACCAGGCGGTAAACCAGCTGGAACGCCGAAAGCTCTGCAACGTCGCCGTGAAGGCGGTTTCCCCTTTTCGCCACGCCTTAAGTCTAGCCCGGCCGCCCGAAAATCTACGGCATAATGACGCCGGAGGCTTACGATGAAGACGTTTTCGTTCAAGGTGGACCCCCTGACCGGAGAGCAGTACTACGAGGTTTACCTTCGCGGCCAGCAGCTTTTAACCGACCCGTTGCTCAACAAGGGTTCCCACTTTTCCATTGAAGAACGCGCCTCTTTAGGGCTTACCGGGCTTTTGCCCCACGGGGTTTCCTCGCTGGAAGAGGAAGCAGCGCGCTCGCTGGAAAGCTACCGCCGCAAGCCCGACGATTTGGAGCGCTACCTCTTCCTTTTGGGCTTGCTCAACCGCAACGAAACGCTCTTTTACAAGCTGCTCACCGAAAACCTCATCGAGATGCTGCCCATCGTTTACACCCCCACCGTGGGGCAAGCATGCCTTTTGCTTTCCCGTATCATGCGGCGGGCGCGGGGCGTGTACATCCACCCCGACAACATCGCCGCCATTGACACCATCTTTGCCAACGTGCCGTTGCCGGAGGTGCAGCTCATCGTGGTGACCGACGGTGAGCGCATCCTGGGCCTGGGGGATTTGGGCGCCGATGGCATGGGCATCCCCGTGGGGAAGGTCAGCCTTTACGTGGCAGCCGGGGGGCTCCACCCCGCGTGCTGTCTGCCGGTGTGCCTGGATGTGGGCACCAACAACGACCGCCTCCTGGCCGATCCCCTTTACCTGGGCTTCCGCCGTCGCCGGTTGGAGGGCGAAGACTACGACCGGTTCGTGGAGAGGTTCGTCTTAGGGGTCAAGCGCAACTTCCCCAACGCCCTCATCCAGTGGGAGGACTTCGCCAAACACAAGGCCTTCAGGCTTCTGGAGCGCTACCGCGAGCGCATCCCCTCCTTCAACGACGACATCCAGGGCACCGGCGCCACCGCCCTCGCCGCCCTGCTCACCGCCAGCCGCATCAAGCAAAAACCGTTGGCCGCCGAGCGGGTGGTCATCGTGGGTTTTGGTCAAGCCGGGGTGGGCACCGCCAAAGCCATTGCCACCTACCTGCAAAGCCAGGGTTTACCCCCCGAAGAGGCCCGGAAGGTAGTTTGGCCGGTGGATGTGCAGGGGCTTTTATGTCAGGACGACCCGAGCCTCGAGCCCTGGCAGCGCCCCTTTGCCCGCAAGCGGGAGGAAATTGCCGGATGGAAGCTCAAGGACCCGCAAAAGATCACCCTGGAAGACGTGGTGGTGAACGTCAAACCCACCATCCTCGTGGGTGTCACCGCCCAACCCGGCCTTTTCAGCACTAAGCTCCTGCAACAGGTGGCCAAAGAGGAAGCCCGCCCGGTGATCCTGGCCCTTTCCAACCCCACCAGCAAATCGGAGTGCACCCCTGAGGACGCCCTGGCCGCCACCGGCGGGAGGGCCCTGGTGGCCACCGGCAGCCCCTTCCCTCCCGTGTCCCTGGAGGACCGCACGGTGGAAACCTCCCAGTGCAACAACCTGTACGTGTTCCCCGGGGTGGGTTTGGGCACCCTGGTGGCCAAGGCCCCAAAGATCACCGACGAGATGTTTCTGGCGGCCAGCGAGGCGCTTTCGGCCATGGTTTCCGCAGAAGAGCAGGAACGGGGTTTGCTTTTGCCACCGCTGACATCGGTGCGCCAGGTGGCCCGGGAGGTGGCCGTGGCGGTGGCCAAGAAAGCCCGCGACCAGGGGCTTGGTCGCCTGCTGGCGGATGAGGAAATTGAGGAGGTGGTCTCCCAGGCCCAGTGGGAGCCGCGCTTCGTGCCCTACCGCCCGGGGCGACCGTCCTAGCCGATGCCGGCAGTCCGGCCTAGCTGCGGATCTTCAAGTTTCCGGGCAGCTCCTCCACCGCCAGCGCCAACTGCCGGCTGATTTCTTCGGCAGAGGTGGCTTGCAGCAAGCTGGAAACGGTGGTGCGGCGCCGGCAAATCCACGAAAGTCTGGCAAGCCAACGCAGGTGCGCCTGATCCCGGCGGAAGGCCAGGAGGAAAAACAGGTGCGTGGGCCGCTCATCGGGGGAGCCAAAGGAGACACCCTCCTTGGAGCGGGCCAGCGCCAAAAACTGACGGGGGAACTTGTCCGCCGCCCGATGGCGGGCATGCAAAAAAGCCACGCCGTTGGGCATGGCGGTGGGGACCATCCGTTCCCGCTGGATCAACGCCGTTTCCAGCCAGCGGGGGTCGGTCACCATGCGTTTTTCCGCCACAAACTTGACGATTTCCGCGATGACCTCTTCCCGGGTGCTGGCGGTAAGCTGGTCCAGCACGTGCTCTGGCCCGAAAATATCGGAAAGCTTTGGATCCTCCGGCTCTGGTTGGAGATTTTCTGCCACTCTTCCCTCCTCGCCCCCAAGGGCCCCGCTATTGTAGCTTAGGAAAAGCCCAACGTTTGCGCGGCGTTGGTGATCTCCCACCAGGCTTTTTCCACGGTTTTGCGGTCCGTTTCCATGTTGCCAACCGCTAAGTGCAAGGCAAAGCGGCCTTTCAGCGTGGTGTGCGACAAAAACACCCTGCCGGAGGCGTTCACCGCGTGCAGGAGCCGCTGGTTGGCCTCGGCTAAAGCTTTCTCGTCGTCCAAGCCCTGAGGATGCCAGCGGAAGTTCACCACCGAAAACGGCACCGGGGCCAAAAGCTCAAAATCCTTGCTGGCCTCCAGCCAGCCGGCAAACTCCTGGGCCAACGCCACGTGTTTGCGGATGATCTCCGCCAACCCCTTGGTGCCGTAAGCGCGAAACACGAACCACAGCTTCAAAGCCCGAAAGCGGCGACCCAGCTGGAAGCTGTAGTCCATGAGGTCCACGGCACCGGCCACATCGGTGGTGAGGTAGGTGGGCACCAGCGAGTAAGCTTGCCGAAAGGCCTCGGGCTGAGCGGTAAACAGGCAGGAGCAGTCAATGGGCGTGAACAACCACTTGTGGGGGTTGGCCACAAAGGAGTCAGCCAGCTCGCATCCGGCAAGCGCCCAGCGAAACTCCGGCGCCACCGCCGCACTGCCGGCGTAAGCCGCGTCCACGTGCAGCCAGAGCCTGTTTTCCCGGCAAACCTCGGCAATTTCGGGAACCGGATCCACCGAGGTGGAGGAGGTTGTCCCCACCGTGGCCACCACGGCAAAGGGCAAGTAGCCTTCCTGCCGATCCCGGTGCACCGCTGCCGCCAGGAGCTCGGGCTGCATGCGGAACTGGGCGTCTGCCGGCACCCGGACCACGTTGTCCCGGCCAAGCCCAAGCACCATCGCCGCCTTGTCCACCGAGGAGTGGGCCTCCTGGGAGCAGTAAAGGCGAAGCCTGGGCGCACCCTGCAAACCGCGATCCCGGGTGCCGGGAAGGGCCCGCTCCCGCGCCGCACCCAGCGCCAGCAGGGTGGAGGTGGAGGCGGTGTCGGTGATCATCCCAAACCACGAGCCCGGCAGCCCCAGCGCTTGCGCGTACCAGGAAAGCACCACCTGCTCCAGCTCGGTGAGCGCCGGGCAGGTCTTCCACAGCATGCCGTTGACGTTGAGCGCCGAGGAAACAAGGTCAGCAGCAACTCCCGGCGGCGAGCCCGTAATGCCAAAGTAACCCAAAAAGCCCGGGTGGTTCCAGTGGGTTACCGCCGGCAGGATAAGGCGGTCTAAATCGGCAAACCACGCTTCCGGCGGTTCCCCCTCTGCCGGCGGAGCCGCGGGCAGCTGCGCCGTGAGCCACCCGGGCTGCACCTGCGCTAAAACCGGGAGCGAGCCCACCTGGGAGCGGTACTTTGCCACCCACTGGGTGGCTAGCTGCAGAAGCTCCTCCCAGTCAGGGTTCATTTGGCCTGGCGGAACTTGATGGAGCACCCTAAAGCCTTGGTTTCCGCCACCGGCACCGGCTTTCCCGCCACCACCGCCGCCAGCGCATCGGCCAGGTACGTCTTCTTGACCTCCTGGGGTTTTTCGGCGTTGTCGTCAATGGCCCCGTGGTAAACGAGTTTGCCCTGGGCATCGAAAAGGAAGGCCTCCGGCGTCCGGGTGGCGCCAAAAGCGCGTGCCACATCCGAGGTGGCGTCCATCACGTAGGGAAAGCGGTAGCCGTGCTCTTTTGCTTGCGCGATCATGTGCTCCATATCGTCGTCGGGATACGCCGTCACGTCGTTGGAGTTCACCGCCACCACGCCCACGCCCTTTTGGCTGTACTCGTTGCCCAGCGCCACCATGCGCGCCTGCCAGGCTTTCACCCACGGGCAGTGGTTGCAGGAGAAGATCACCAAGAGCCCTTTGGGACCCATGAGCTCTTTAAGGGTCACTTCCTTGCCATCCACGCCCTTCATCTTGACGTTGGCCACCGATTCCGGGAGGCTATCCCCGGGTTTCAGCGCCCACGCCGGGCCCAACGCCATGGCCACCAACAACACCGCCAAGACCTTCGCTTTCATGTCTTCCCCCCTTTTCTTGATTCCATTTTCGCCTTTTTCACGGCGTCCTCAAGCTCCGCCCTGGTGATCTGCCGCTCAAACCAGGTAACCAGCTTCCCCCCCGGCGCAAAAACAAAGGTGGCGGGGAGCGCTCCGCTCCACTGCGGCGAAAGCACCTCCACAAACGCCTCATCGCTGCCCTGCTTAAGGTAGGTCGCAAACCCCACGCCCCGTTCCCGCAGGAACTTCTCCACCAGCTCCCGGCGGCTGGAAAAGTCAGCAGAAACCAGCATCACCTTCACGTTACCTTGATTTTTGCGGGCAAACTCCAGGATTTCTGGAAACTCCTCCACGCACGGCCGACACCAGGTGGCCCACACGTTCACCACCACCGGCACCGAGGCCTTCCGCAGCTCCTCCTGCAGCTGTGCCGGTGTGAGGTCCAGAACCCCCACCGCCGCCGCCACCAGCACCAAAGCACCCATCATCGAGAACTCTTACGCAAAATCTAACCACAGGTTTTCGGGCTGGGCGCTTCCAGTAGCCCGCATGCCCTTGCCCTGGGGCACGCCGTTTTGTCTGGAAAGCTAGCTTGCGCTGAAACCAGTCGGTCGCTGCCCGCGTGAACACCTGCGGAATAACTCAAGTATAAAAGCGAAAGCCCTGGACTTGACTCCAGGGCTTTCATAATTCCCGGCAGCGACCTACTCTCCCACGCCGTTTCCAGCGCAGTACCATCGGCCCTGAGGGGCTTAACTTCCGTGTTCGGAATGGGAACGGGTGTTTCCCCCTCGGTATGGCCACCGGAAAAACCTCATAAACTTGGACAACTCAACTGGGTTGGCACACCAAGCGTTTGGGAAGGAAGTATGGTCAAGCCGCACGGCCGATTAGTACGGGTCAGCTCAACGCGTTACCGCGCTTACACCTCCCGCCTATCAACCTGGTCATCTACCAGGGGCCTTTAGGGGCATGACGCCCGGGACACCTGATCTTGGAGTTGGCTTCCCGCTTAGATGCTTTCAGCGGTTATCCTTTCCGGACACAGCTACCCGGCGCTGCCGCTGGCGCGACAACCGGTACACTGGAGGTCCGTCCGTCCTGGTCCTCTCGTACTAAGGACAGCTCTCCTCAAGTGTCCTCCGCCCGCACCAGATAGGGACCGAACTGTCTCGCGACGTTCTAAACCCAGCTCACGTACCGCTTTAATCGGCGAACAGCCGAACCCTTGGGACCTGCTTCAGCCCCAGGATGCGATGAGCCGACATCGAGGTGCCAAACCCCGCCGTCGATGTGAACTCTTGGGCAGGATCAGCCTGTTATCCCCGGCGTACCTTTTATCCGTTGAGCGACGGCCCTTCCACACGGGACCGCCGGATCACTAAGCCCGACTTTCGTCCCTGCTCGACTTGTGGGTCTCGCAGTCAAGCCCGCTTATGCCTTTGCACTCT
Organism: Thermoanaerobaculum aquaticum; assembly: GCF_000687145.1. Lineage (NCBI taxonomy): Bacteria > Pseudomonadati > Acidobacteriota > Thermoanaerobaculia > Thermoanaerobaculales > Thermoanaerobaculaceae > Thermoanaerobaculum > Thermoanaerobaculum aquaticum. The sequence goes on along the minus strand of NZ_JMFG01000020.1, from coordinate 90,018 downwards.
CCGGCTGGTTTCCAATCA
>NZ_JMFG01000020.1:0-85000 GCF_000687145.1 Thermoanaerobaculum aquaticum | reverse complement strand
AGCTCCCGGGCCACCTGGTTGGCCAGCGGCAGGTAGGAGGGCACCCGGGGGGCTCCCTGTACCGGCCGCGAGCCCAAGGTGGCCCTGCCCAGCTTCCACAGCGGGTGTTTCAGCACCAGGCGGGTTTCCGAAGGTTCGTTTTGCATGGCCAGCAACACCACCGAGGAGGCCGCTTTTCCCCAGGGCTTGGTCACCCGCAAAAAGCGCCAGGGGTGCCTCACCACCTGCCCAAACCAGCGCAACCCCCGGGGAACCCCTGGCCCCCCGTCGGTGAGGAGCGTGCCTAACAGCAGCAGGACATCGTTTCCGGGTGCAAAACGCACCGGCTCCATGGTGGTGTATTCGTCCATTTGGACGACCGAGCCGATGGCCACGCCTTGCCAGAGGTCCTGGCGGCTGCGGGAGGTCACCCCGAGGAGGGCCTCGTTGTTGGTGCGCACCCGGAAGCCCAGCCGCGGTGAGAGTGCCGGTAAGAGCCGCTGTTCCTTGCACTGCAAAAGGAGCTTGACGGTTCCCAGCACCCCCGCCGCCAAAATCACCCGTTCCGCCGCTACCACCCCACTGACACCGGAGAAACCCGGCCGTCGCCAGCGCACAAGGTAGCCCTGGCCGGCCGGCTCAATGGCCACCACCTCGCATTCCGCCTGGATCTGAGCACCGAGCTTTTGCGCCAAGAAGAGGTAATTTCGGTCCAGGGTGTTCTTGGCCCCCACCCGACAGCCGGTCATGCACCCACCGCAAAAGGTGCACCCCACCCGCGACGGGCCCTCGCCGCCAAAGTAAGGATCGGGGACCTCCACCCCCGGCTCGCCAAAGAAAACTCCAACCCTCGTAGGGGCAAAGGTATGCTCCCGCCCCCGACGCGCTGCCGCGCGCCGCAGGGCCTCATCGGCGGCACCCAAGCGGGGATTTACCGCAGCCCCCAGCATGCGCAACACGCTGGGGTAATGCCTTAGGATTTCGCGGAAGCGCTCCCGCAGTGGACCCCAACCTGGATCCTCCCAGACCTTTGCCGCCGGCTCCATGAGCGTGTTGGCGTAAACCAGCGAGCCTCCCCCCACCCCTACGCCGTGCAACACCAACACATCCCGCAGCAGCTTGAGCCCCCAGATGCCGCGAAAGCCTAAGGCGGGGAGCCAAAAGGCGCGGGGGAGGTTCCAGTTGTACCTGGGGAAATCCTCGGGGTTCCAGCGCCGGCCCTTTTCCAGCACCAGCACCCGGTAGCCCTTCTCTGCCAAGCGCAGGGCGGCCACCGAGCCGCCAAAACCCGAGCCCACAATCACCACGTCCACGCGTGGGGCATCCATGGCCGTACTCTAGCGCATGCTACCCTCGTTCTCACGGCAGCAGTGGCCGGAAGAGTACGCTTTCGGACGCGCACGGTTGGGGTAACGTAAAACCGTGAGGAGGCGTCCATGAAATCCTTTGGTCCCCACCTTGGCCTAACCGTGCTTTTGCTGCTGTTGGTTCCCCAGGTTACTGGCGTTCGTGCCCAGGCTCCGGAAAAGGCCCAACCGGTTTTCGTGGTGAACCAGCCCGAAACCGTAAGGGTGGAAGGGGAAGTGCGGCTGGCCGGCCCCATTGAAGGGGAGGTTTCCATTCGCGGACCCATCCCCCAGGGCAAAGCCATCACCATTGGCGAAGTGGAGGTGCCGCCGGTGCAAAAAACCGATGTGACGCGCCTGGTGCGCGCCGGCACCGTGGACACCGAGGGCTTTGCCGCCATGGTGGTTTCCCTGGCCGGCATGCAGCGCTCGGCTCCTACCAAAGCTGGCGATGTGGGCGTCGTTCTCCTCCCCGCCGAGGAGCTGCCCACCCGCGCTTGGGAAGAACAGGGGCAGCTGCTCTTTGCCGTGGAAAGCCATGCGCTCTCCAGCCCAGGCTCACCGCCCTACTTTGCTTCCCAGCCCCTGCGCGCCACCGTGGCCTTTCCCCGCTACCGGGTGCTGCTTTACAACGCTTCGGACCGCACGGTGGCGGTGACCGTGTACGTTTACCTCACCAACTAGTTCCGGCCCTTCCGAAGCGGTGGCCCCCCAGCAGCAGGTAAACTACGCGCGGAGGGTGGGCATGCACGTGATTCTTTTCTGGGCTTTCCTTCTGGTCATTCTCCCGCTGGCCATTGCGTGGTGGTTGGGCAACCGCCAGCAACGTGGCTCGTAAGCGGTCCCCTAAACACCCCCCAAGGATTACTCCTCCCGCAGGGCTTCCACGGGGTCCACCTGGGCGGCCCGGCGGGCGGGCAAAACCCCAGCGGCCAGGCCCACCCCCAAACTGGAGCCCAGCCCCGCCAACACCGCCCAGGATGGGGTGGCAAAGGGAAAGCCGGGAATGGCCGTGCGCAGCACCGCGCCCAGGAGCGTACTGGCCGCAAGCCCCGCAAGCCCTCCGGCCACCGCCACCAGCGCGGATTCCAGCAGGAAAAGCGTGGCCAGCGTCCGCTGCTCCACCCCCAAAGCCCGCAAAAGCCCAATTTCCGCCGTGCGTTCATGCACGGCAATCCACATGATGGTGAGGATGCCAATGGCGCCCACCAACAGCGAAATGCCGGCAATCCCGGAAACCGCCACGGTCACGATGTCCATGACCCGGCCCAGGGTGTCCAGCATTTCGTTCTGGGTGGTCACCGTGAAGTCCTCCTCCCCCCGGTGGCGAGCGGCAAGCAGCTTCTTGATACCTTCCACCACGGCGGGAATGGCTTCCGCCGACACCGCCGAGACGTCAATTTCCGTGAGCTCGGAAGCCCGAAACAGGGCCATGGCGGAAGCTACCGGCACGTAGCAGGCATCGTCCAAATCAAAGCCCAAAAACCGCCCCTTGGGCTCCATGATCCCCACCACCAGAAAAGGCCGGCCGCCGATGCGCACCCGCTCCCCCAAGGGCGAGCCGGTGCCAAAAAGCTCCCGGGCCAGCTTCGGGCCCAGCACCGCCACCGCCGCTTGTCGGTGTGTTTCAATCACAGGCAGGTAGCTCCCCTGCGCCACGTGGAAGCGCCACACTTGCGTAGCTTCCGGACCGGTGCCGTAAACGTACACGCTGCGCCCCCGGTTTTTCGCCTCCACCCGCGCTTGCCCCATCACCACCGGCGTGAGCTTCTCCACCCCGGGAACCCGGCGAAGGGCTTCCGCGTCCTCCAGGGTGAGCTTTTGCACCCCTCCCCCAAAAACGCCGGGAAGCCCAAAGGTCTTGACCTTTCCCGGGTTGACGGCAATGAGGTTGGTGCCAAACTGGGTGAACTGGCCGAGGATGAAGCGGCGGGTTCCCTCCCCCAGCGAGGTCAGGGCGGTAACCGCCAGCACCCCCACCGCTACCCCCAGGGCGGAAAGCGAGGTCCGCAGGGGGTGAGCTAGAAGTGCCTGCCAGGCAAAGCGCAGGAGGTTGCCGAAGTTCACCTACCTCCCTCCCGAAAGGGCCAGCACCGGGTCAACCCGCGCCGCCCGGGCGGCCGGCCAGAGGCCAAAAAGCGCACCAACGCTCAAGGCCACCGCAAGCGCCGTGGCAAAGGCCCAGGGCGGGGTGGTGGCGGGAAAGCTCGGGTAAAAGCCCACAAAAACCCACACGCTGGCGCTCCCCAAACCCAAACCCAGGGCCCCGCCCACCGTCGCCAGAATCAAGGCCTCGGCCAGGAACACCATCAAAACCTGGTGGTTGGTGACCCCCACGGCCTTCAGCAGGCCAATTTCCCGCCGCCGCTCGGTGACGGCCACCAGCATCACGTTCATGATGCCGATGCCGGCCACCAAAAGCGAAACCGCGGCAATCCCCGACAGTGCCCAGGTGAGCGCCCGCAGGATTGAGGAAAACGCCTCCACCAGCGCTTCCTGGCTCACCACCGTGACGTCCTCGGCCCTGTGGCGCCGGTAAAGCTCCTCCTCCACCCGCTTTCGCACCGTGTTCATCTCCCGGTGGTCGTGGCACTCCACCAAGATGCGGAAAAGCGAGGTGCGGTTAAAGATGCGCATGGCGGTGCGCACGGGGATGAACACCAGCTCGTCGAAGTCAAAGCCCAGGCCGCGCCCGCGGGGGGCCAGGACCCCCACCACCCGAAAGCGGTAAGGCCCCACCCGCACGGTTTTCCCCAAAGGGCTCTGGCTGCCGAAAAGCTCCCGGGCAACCTTAAAGCCCAGCACGATTTCGAAGCCGCCGGCATGGGGGTCCCGGGACGGCAGGAAGCTCCCGTGGGAAACCACCAGCCGCCGAACGACCACAAAATCGGCGGTGGTACCCAAAACCGGGACCGAGCGGGAAAGGTCACCGAAGCGCACGGTTTCCGCGCCAGAAGCAAGCGGTGCTGCTTTTTTTACCCCGGCCACCCGGGCCACAGCTTGAAAGTCGTCCAGGGTGAGGTCCCGCAGCACCCCTCCGTAGGGAGCGGCGCCTGAGGTTTCCACCTTGCCCGGCAGCACGATCAAGAGGTTGGAGCCCAAAGCCGCAAACTCCTGCACCACGTACCGCCGGGCACCCTCCCCCAGGGCGGTGAGCGCCACTACGGCCCCAATGCCCACAGCAATGCCCAGCACCGTGAGGGCCGTGCGCAAGCGGTGGCCGCGCAGGGCCCCCAGGGCAAAGGCCAGAAGGTCCTGCAAGCTCATGGCCTTTCTTCGCCCACCACCTGACCGTCAGCCATCCGCAAGACCCTGCCGGCATACGCGGCAATGGCGGGATCGTGGGTAACCAGCACCACCGTGAGCCCTTCCCGGTTGAGCCCGGAGATGAGCTCCATGATTTCCCGAGCGGAGGCTCGATCCAGGTTGCCGGTGGGTTCGTCGGCCAAAAGCAACTTGGGGCGCATGACCACCGCCCGGGCCAGGGCCACCCGCTGGCGCTCCCCTCCGGAAAGCTGGTCGGGGCGATGGGAGGCCCGGTGGGCCAGACCCACAGCTGCCAGCGCCGCTTCCGCCCGCTCCCGCCGCTCGCTGCGGGGAAACCCGGCAAACAGCATGGGCAGCTCTACGTTTCCCAAGGCCGTCAGGCGCGGTAACAGATGAAAAAACTGAAACACAAAGCCAATGGTATGCCGCCGTAAAAGCGTGCGCTCGGAATCCGAAAGCTCCCCCACATCGCGCTCCTGCAACAGGTAGCGCCCGCCGGTGGGCCTATCCAAAAGCCCAAGGATGTGCAAAAGCGTGGACTTTCCTGAACCCGAAGGCCCCATCAGCGCGGTGAAGCTCCCCTGGGGAATGGTGAGCGAAACCCCAGCCAAAGCCCGTACTTCGGCCTCACCCAAGCGGTACACCCGGGTGACGTTTTCCAGACGGATCATGGCCGGCCCACCGCCCGCACGCCGGGCTTGATTTCCGGGCGATCTCTGGAAACCACCACCTCTTCGCCCTCGGCCAGCCCCGAAAGCACCTCGGTGTACTGCCAGTTGGCCAGGCCTGTGGTCACCGGCCGCTCCACAAGCCTTCCACCTTCCAGCACCAACACCTTTTTCCCTTCGCCTACCGCCGAAGTGGGGATGCGCAGAGCGTTTTCCTTGCGGGAAACCACAATTTCCACATCAGCGGAAGCGCCCGGCAAAACACCAGAAAGGTCCTGCCCGGCGTTAAACTCCACCTCCACATCGGCGGTGCGGTTTTGCTCGGCCAGGTCGAGGATGTACGGGGCAAGCTTGGTTACCTTCCCCCAGAAGGTGACGCCCGGCCTGGGGTCCACGCTCACCCGCACCTCCTGCCCCACCGCCACCCGCGCCACATCCAGCTCATCAATGGGGGCCACCACGTACAGCGAGGCCGGGTCCAAAAGGTCAATCACCGGCGGGATGGGAACCCCTGGGGGTGCCGGCGTGATCCACTCACCCACTTCCGTGGAAAGCTCGGCAATCACCCCGGAAAAAGGAGCCAAAAGCTCGGTAAGGGCCAGCTGCGCTTGGGCCACATGAACTTGCGCTTCCGCTTGTTCCACCAGGGCTTGCGCCGCCACGCAGGAAGCCCGGAGCTGGTCCCGGCGGGAGGCTAGAAGGTCCAGGTTTTGCGCGCTCACCACCCCTTCCGACGCCAGCGCCTGGCCGCGGGCCCATTCCCGCTGGGCCAGCTCCGCCGCCTCGCAGGCTTCCTGGGCCCGAAACCGCGCCGCCTTCAGCTCTTTTTCCGCAAGCTGCAGCTGCGCCTGCTGCACCCGGTCGTCCAGCTTCAGCAACAGCTCGCCGGCCTTGACCCACTCCCCTTCGCGGTGGGGCACGGCCACCACCCTCCCCCCGGTTTGCGGGGAAAGCTTGGAGCGCCACCGGGCCTTTACCGTTCCCGCCCGGGTGTTGGCCACGATTTCCTCCACCACACCGCGGCTGACCCTGGCCACATCCACAACCACCGGCGGCGAGTTATGCAGAAAAACCCAAGCCGCCGCCCCTCCCACTGCCGCTACCAGCACGAACCCCCAAACCTTGCCTCGCATGCGCTCATCTTACGCGGAAAAGGCAAATTGTTGCCGGGATGAAAGCGGGGAGCAGCTAAAAGGACCGCGCTTTACCGTGCCGGGCTTTACGTTTTCACACCAAAAGGCTTACATTGTCACCGCCATGAAAGACCAGAAAGCCCCAGAGGTGAGCTTGGAGCTGTCCGAGGCCGAGCAACGCTTTGATTTTTGGCGGAAAAACCTGGGGATGATCCTCGGCCCGCTGCTTTTTCTCCTTATCCTCGCCTTCACCCCGGACGGCCTGGGCCCCGGCCAAAGGCGGACGTTGGCGGTGGTGGTTTGGATCCTGGTGTGGTGGGTCACGGAAGCCGTGCCCTTACCGGTGAGTGCGCTTTTGGGTCCTGCCCTGTTGGTTTTGCTGGGGGTGGACACCCCGGCTGCCCTTTTTGCCCCCTTTGCCGACCCGGTGATTTTCCTCTTTTTGGGCAGCTTCGTCCTGGCGGAAGCCACGGTGGTTTCCGGTTTGGACCGGCGTTTGGCCCTGAGCGTGCTGACCCTCCGGGGGGTCACCGCTTCCCCCACCCGGGTGGTAGGGGTGGTTGGCATTCTCACCGCAGGGCTTTCCATGTGGCTTTCCAACACCGCCACCGCCGCCATGATTTACCCGTTGGCCCTGGCCATAGCTCGCTCTCTGGAGGGGAAAGCCCGCAGCCGATCGCCCTTTGCCCTGGCGCTTCTGCTCACCACCGCCTACGCCGCTTCCATTGGCGGCATCGCCACGCCGGTGGGGACCCCGCCCAACCTCATTGCCATGGGCCAGCTTTCCCAGCTTGCCGGGATGCACTTGAGCTTTTTCCAGTGGATGGCGCTGGGAGTCCCGGTTTCTGCGCTGATGCTGGCCTTTTGCGTTTTTCACCTGGGGAGGAAAGCGGGCAAAGGCCAAATCCTGGCTACGACTGGCCTGCGGGAGGAGCTCAGCAAGCTGGGACCGCTTTCCCCCCGCGAACGCAACGTGCTTTTTGCCTTTCTGCTCGCGGTTTTCTTTTGGCTTTTACCGGGAGCGCTGGGCATTTTCCTCGGCGAAAGCCACCCCTGGGCGCAGCAGGCCACCCGCATGCTCCCCGAAGGGGTGGTGGCGGTGCTGGCCGCCTGCCTGCTGTTCGTGCTGCCGGTGCGTCTTTCAAAGCTGGAGTTCACCCTCACCTGGCGGCAAGCGGTGGACATTGACTGGGGCACGCTTTTGCTTTTTGGCGGCGGGCTTTCCCTGGGAACCCAGCTCTTCAAGCAGGGCCTCGCCGCCGCGGCGGGAAAGGCGCTGGTGGGGTGGACGGGGGCTTCCAGCACCTTAAGCCTCGCCTACCTTTTTGCCTTTGTGGCGCTGGTGCTCACCGAAACCACCTCCAACACCGCTGCCGCCACTGTGGTTTGTCCTTTGGCCATTGCCGCAGCAGAAGCGGCCGGGGTGAGTCCGGTTCCGCCTACGGTGGCTGCAGCGGTGGCAGCAAGCCTGGCCTTCATGCTGCCGGTTTCCACCCCACCCAACGCCATCGTGTACGGCTCCGGCTTGATTCGGGTGACGCACATGCTCCGCCACGGCACGATCCTTGATCTCTTGGGGCTTCTCACCATTCCGCCGCTGGTGGTCTTGCTTTGCAGCGCTTTGGGTCTTTCGTAGGTTCGCTACACTAAGCTCATGACCACTCGCCTCTGGCTTGCTGTGGCGCTTCTGAGCGTGGCTTCCACCCTGTGGGCTCAGGACATGGTGCTTATGGATGTTCCTCAGGGCTGGGTTGGTTGCAGCCCACAAGATGCTAGCTGCCTGGCCGATGAAAAACCCGGTGGATGGGTCAAACTCAAGCCCTTTTGGATGGACACCCACGAGGTCACGGTGGGCGCCTATCGGGCTTTTGTGGCGGCTACCGGCCGGACACTTCCCCCGCAACCGGCTGGCAGCAGCGAAAAATCACCGGTGGTGAACGTCACCCATCGGGACGCCGCTGCCTTTTGCGCGTGGTTGGGAAAGCGCCTCCCCTCGGAAGCCGAATGGGAAGTGGCCGCCCGCGGCAGCTACCCCCAGGCCATCTACCCCAGCGGCGGGAGCGCGGACCACGACAGCGCTAACTTCGCCGGTCTCGGCGGCAAAGACCGCTTTTCCGGCCTGGCCCCGGTGGGCTCTTTCCCGCCCAACACCCTGGGGCTTTTCGATATGGCCGGCAACGTGTGGGAGTGGGTGGCGGACGGCTACACCCCGGCCCCTCCCCAGGGGCAAGCACCAGCTACCGGCGGCAAGCTCAAGATCACCAAAGGCGGCGGTTGGAACAGCCCACCCCTTTCCCTGCGCATTTCCAACCGCGGGCGCTTGCCTGAGGACACCGCTTCCGACGCCGTAGGTTTCCGCTGCGCCCGGGATGCTCAAGCGGAAGAGCTCACCGTCAAAACCCCAGCCCCTCCCCCGGTAACCGAACCCGCACCCACACCGGCCACCGCAGCCGTGCCTTCGCCAGCCGCCGAAGCTCCCAGCGTGCCCCCACCCACTCCCAGCCCGCCGCAACCTGCTCCGCCAACCACCACACTCGCAGCCCTTCAAGAAAAGACCCTCACCCAGGTGCCGCTCACGGTAGTTCACCTCCCGGGGGGAAGCTTTGAACGGGGCTGTGTGAAGGGCGATAGCTGGTGCTCCGCCGACGAGCAACCTCGCCGGATCATCGTTCTTTCCCCCTTTTGGATTGGCAAAACCGAGGTAACCGTGGCGCAGTTCCGCGCTTTTGCCGAAGCCACCGGTACCGCCATGCCCGAGCAGCCCTCCTGGTCCGGGGATGACTACCCCGTGGTCAACGTCACCTGGGATGAAGCCCAGGCCTTTTGCCGCTGGCTTTCGGGCCGCCTCCCCACGGAAGCGGAGTGGGAGTACGCGGCGAGGGGCGGGACAAGCGGCACCCGCTACCCCCGGGGCAGCGAGATCACCCGGGACGAAGCCAACTACGACGGCGTGGGGGGGCGGGACCAGTTTGCCAAGGCCGCTCCCGTCGGTTCTTTCCCGGCCAACGGCTTTGGCCTTTACGACATGCTCGGCAACGTCTGGGAGTGGTGTCTCGATTGGTACCAGGAGGACTACTACGCCCAGAGCCCCGACCGCGACCCCCAGGGTCCCGAGCAGGGGCAAAAAAAGGTGGTGCGGGGGGGCTCCTTTACTTCTGATCCCGGACGTTTGCGCCTTTCTTACCGCTCCAGCCTAAAGCCTTCCGAGCGCTGGCTTTTCACCGGATTTCGCTGTGTGATTCCCCAACGCCCCTAATGCGGACCGGCGCTTGTGCCCTTTTTGGAGCGCTTTACCGTGACCACCTCCAGTTTGGGGGGGTTAATCGCGTGGCGCACCTTGCCCAAAAAGATGTTGAGCCAGTGGTCCCGGGAAAGCGAGCGAATGACCGGCGGTCGCCGCCAACCCAACGTGGCCCGCAGCTGCAAAAGCCGAGGGTAGGTGCCATCCACGTCCAAGCCACGGCTTATGGCTTCCACCGCTTTCCTTCGAAAACCCGCGGCAACGTAAAGCTGGGCTAGGTTGGCGTAGTGCTCCACCCGCGCCGGCTCGGTGGTCAACGCGGACTGGCAAAACTCAATGGCCTGCTTGAACTTGTGCGTGTGCATGCCGAGCGCCAGGGCGTAGTACGAAAGAACCAGAGCGGGAATCTTCTCCCCCCGCTGGCGATAGCCGTCCAGGGCTTCCCCAAGCACCTCGTAGGCTTCCTCCCAATCCCGCTGCTGTACCGCAAAAATCCCCTGCCGCAAGAGGGATTTCAGTTGGTCGCTGGTGGGTAAAGCTTGCTGGTTCATAACCGTGATGTTAGGCCCCGAGCGTTAATCCGGCAAGAGGACACAAACGGAAAGGATTGGACGGCCCTTAGAGCCGGGAGCCACTTATATCGGATTCGCTTCCGCTGTGGTGCCCTGCGGGAAGCCCGGGGTGAAACTGCAATCACACCAAGCTCAAGAACTCCTCCAGGTCAACACGCGCCTGTTTAAGGATATGCGCCAGTGTCGAGCGCTTAACCGGATGGTGCGCCGGAACCGTAATCTTCAGGAGTTCGCCTTGGACTCGTTTTTGCAAGCGGATATGGCTTCCCCGCTGGCGAACCACGACCCAACCAGCCTTCTGCAGGGCACGGATAATGCGCTGGTAGGGCAAGCTGGGCAGTTTGCTCACACTTCAATTTCCTGCACCAAAGCCGCCTCTTCCATGACCAAATCGTCATCCACCGGCTCGAGGTAAAGCTCGATGGCTTCGCGAATGTTCCTCAAAGCCTCTTCCACCGTCTCCCCTTCACTGATGCACCCGGGCAAGGAAGGGACGTACACCGTGTAGCCACCCTCCTCGCTGGCTTCAAGGACCACCTTCACCCGCATAGCCTGTTCCCCTCGGCGCCTATCATCCCACAAGCCGTGAAGCGAACAAAGTCCATCCACCGAACCCGGAACGCTCTTTTAAGTCTGACCACCTCCGGGGCCAGAGCACCTCTGGTTTGTGCGAAGGTGCAAAGCCTCCAGCGCTTGCGCCTCTCCTGAGGCCGGGGTAAAGTGCTAGGTTCGAGGTGGGTATGCCTGGGGTTGTGGATAAGGTCATCGAGCTTTTCTTGGGCTCCAAACACGAGCGTGAGATGAAGCGGCTGGCGCCTCTCGTGGCGGCCATTAACGCCCGCGAGCCGGAGGTTCAAAAGCAAAGCGACGAGCAGCTGAAGGCGCGAATTGCTGCTATCCGCCAGGAAATCCAAAACGCCATTCATCCGCTCCCGGAAAACGCCATTGAGCGCCGAAAGCACGTGCAGGCGGTTTTGGACCAGTATCTGGTGGAGGTCTTTGCCATCGTCCGGGAGGCGGCCCGCCGCACCTTGAACATGCGGCACTTTGACGTCCAGCTCATCGGCGGCATCGTGCTCCACGAAGGCAAGATTGCCGAAATGAAGACCGGTGAAGGTAAGACCCTGGTGGCCACCCTGCCGGTGGTCCTCAACGCCCTCAGCGGCCGCGGCGTGCATGTGGTTACGGTCAACGATTACCTGGCCCGCCGAGACGCCGAGTGGATGGGCACCATCTACAAGTTCCTGGGGCTCACTGTCGGCTGCATTCAAAACCAAATGGGTGACGCTGAGCGGCAGGAAGCCTACCGGGCCGACATCACCTACGGCACCAACAACGAGTTCGGCTTCGACTACCTGCGGGACAACATGAAGTTTGAGCTGGAGGCCATGGTCCAGCGCGGCCACGTGTACGCCATCGTGGACGAGGTGGACTCCATCCTCATTGACGAAGCCCGCACCCCGCTCATCATTTCCGGTCCCTCCGAGCTTTCCGTGGATCTTTACTACCAGGTGGACCGCATCATCCCCAAGCTGGTGCGCGGCGAAGAAATCCGCGACAAGTACGGCAACAAGTCCACCACCGGCGATTACGTGGTGGACGAAAAAGCCCACACCGCCACCCTCACCGAAGAGGGCGTGGCCAAGTGCGAAAAGCTCCTGGGCGTTTCCAACCTTTACGACCCCAACAACATCGACATCCTCCATGCGGTGCAGCAAGCCCTTCGCGCCCACACCCTTTACCAGCGGGATCGGGATTACATCGTCAAGGACGGCCAGGTCATCATCGTGGACGAGTTCACCGGCCGCCTCATGCCGGGGCGCCGCTGGTCCGATGGTTTGCACCAAGCGGTGGAGGCCAAGGAAGGGGTCAAGATCGAGGCGGAAAACCAGACCCTGGCCACCATCACCCTGCAGAATTACTTCCGCATGTACGAGAAGCTGGCCGGCATGACCGGTACAGCGGAAACCGAAGCGGAGGAGTTTGCCCACATTTACGGCTTGGACGTGGTGGTGATCCCCACCAACAAGCCCATGATTCGAAAAGACCACCCCGACGTCATTTACCGCACGGAAAAGGAAAAGTGGAAGGCGGTGGTCAACCAGATCGTGGAGCTGCACCAGAAGGGGCAGCCGGTGCTGGTAGGCACGGTGTCCATTGAAAAATCCGAGAAGCTTTCGGAAATGCTCAAGCGCCGCGGCATCCCCCACGTGGTTTTGAACGCCAAGTACCACGAACGGGAAGCGCAAATTGTGGCGCAAGCCGGCCGCTACAAAGCGGTCACCATTGCCACCAACATGGCCGGCCGCGGCACCGACATCATCCTCGGCGGCAACCCCGAGGGGCTGGCCAAGGCTGAGGCGGATCCGCAAAAGGATCCGGAAGGTTACGCCAAAGCCCTGGAGAAGTACCGCAAGCTCTGCGCCGAGGAACGGGAAAAGGTACTGGCCGCCGGCGGCTTGTTCATCCTCGGCACCGAACGCCACGAGGCGCGGCGAATTGACAACCAGCTGCGGGGCCGCTCCGGCCGCCAGGGGGACCCCGGCGAATCGCGCTTCATCCTCTCTCTCGAAGACGACCTCATGCGCATTTTTGCATCGGACTCTCTGCGGGAGTGGATGCGCCGGCTGGGGATGGAAGAGGACGTGCCCATCGAGTCGCGCATGGTCACCCGCTCCATCGAACGAGCGCAAAAGCAAGTGGAAGGCCGAAACTTCGAAATCCGTAAGCACCTCTTGCAGTACGACGACGTCATGAACCGCCAGCGGGAAGCGGTGTACAGCTTGCGGCGACGCATCCTTGAGGGCAAAGAGGGGCGGGACTGGGTGCTGCGGGCCGCCCATGACATCGTGGGTTCGCTGGTGGACACCTACTGCCCCGAGGACAAAGAGCCCGAGGAGTGGGACCGCGCCGGCCTGGAACACGAGCTGGAAAACTTCTTCGGCCTTAACCTGGCCGCCACCGACATCTCCTGGGAAACCGTCACCCGCGCCCAGCTGGAAGAAGCCATCAACGCGGCGGTGGAAGCCCGTTTCGAACAACGGGAAAAAACCATCGGTGCCGAAGCCTTTGCGCAACTTACCCGCTACATCATGCTCTCGGTGCTGGACTCGCAATGGAAGGACCACCTCCTGGCCTTAGACCACCTCAAAGAAGGCATTGGCATGCGGGCTTACGGCCAGCGGGATCCGCTGGTGGAGTACAAGCGCGAGTCCTTCGAGCTGTTCCAGGACATGATGGAGCGGGTGGAAGACCAGGTGGTGCAGTACCTGTTCCGGGTGGAGCTGGTGGAGCGGGTCCCCGAGCGGCGGCGGGTCACCCCGATCCGCGCTACCAAGGAGGAAGCCTCCGCCCTGGCCGGCGAGCGGCCGGAAGCCCAGCACTCCCCCACCTCCGGCCCACCCACCACCGTGCGCCGCACCGTGCCCAAAGTGGGCCGCAACGACCCCTGCCCTTGTGGCTCCGGCAAGAAGTACAAAAAATGCCACGGCGCCACCACCGGAGTTGCCGGGTCCTGAGCCGTTCTCAGAGCCGCGTTCACGTTACTTCGCCTTCCGCCTCGCCTCTCAGCCTGGGAGCTGCGAGGTGTTTTGCATTTCCTTGCTGGCCGAACCCCCACGCAACCCTCAGGGGTGCCGCTTTGTAGCTACTCAGCGCACTGTTTTGAGGATCACAAAGCCACCAACAGGACGAAACTGAAAGACAGCTCAAGGTCGAGAAGCCCTCTGCAACAAACCATGGCGAGTAGGGCAGATGCAGCTAGTGGCTTTGGCCCCGCCCTTCCAAGGCCAGGCGCAATTCCCGCGCCAGCGTAGGCATGTCGAAGGGCTTCTGCAGGAAGCGTATCTCCCCAGCGCTGATCCCACGCCGAACCGCTTCGTCCTCGGCATAGCCCGACATCATGAGGACCTCGAGGTTTGGCCAGCGCTGCCGCAGCTCGCGGGCCATCGTCGGTCCGTCAATGCCAGGCAGCAAGAGATCCGTGAGCAGAAGATGAAAAGGTGCCTCGGGGGGTAGCTGAAGCGCTTCTTCCCCACTCGCTACCGCCACTACCTCGTAACCGAGCGCCAGTAAGATCTGCTGAAGGGCCGTGCGCGCGCCCTCCTCGTCTTCTACTAGCAGCACCCTTTCGCCTTGCCCCTGGGGAAGCTGAGCCGGTTCCCCTCGAGTGGAGGCGCGGGGACCCGAAACCTCCTCCCGTTGGCGCGGCAACAGAACCCGGAAAACGCTTCCCCGCCCCACTTCGGAGGTTACCTCGATGCGACCGCCGTGGCCGGTTACGATGCCGTGAACCACCGACAGCCCAAGACCCGTGCCCTTCTCCCGCGGCTTGGTGGTGAAGAAAGGCTCAAAGATGCGGTCGCGGATATCCTCAGGAATTCCAGTGCCGGAGTCTTCCACCTCCAGCCAAACCCAATCCCCAGGGTCGCCCCCCGTGCGAATCGCCAGGCGTCCCCCCGTGGGCATGGCATCGCAAGCGTTGACCACCAGGTTCATCAGCACCTGCTCCAGCTGGCCACGGTCGGCTTTAACGACCAACGGCTCGGCAGCAAGCTCCACATCAGTGGCGATGTTTTCCCGCACCAGGCGCCGCAGGATGCGCATGGCCGTCTGCACCACCTCGTTGAGGTCAAGAAGCTCCCATTGCGTTGGCTGCTGGCGGGAAAAAATCAGCAGCTGACGGGTAAGCGCCGCCCCCCGTTGCGCCTGCTCAGCAATGTCGCGGGCCAGCTCCCGCACCCGCTGGGGGTCATTGGCCGCCCCTTCCACAAGGTGCACCTGGCTGAGCAACGCCTGCAGGATGTTGTTGAAGTCATGGGCCACCGCCCCCGCCAGGCGGCCAATAGCCTCCATTTTCTGGGCTTGCCGTAGCTGCTCTTCCACCCGTCGCAACTCGGAAATGTCGATCATGTAGCCGTGGAGCTGCACCAGCTCACCGGCCTCGTCAAAGGTACCAATGATGTGTTCCAGCACCCGAACGGTTTGGCCGTCCCTCCTTCGCAGCTCCATCTCGTGAAACTCCAGCCGGCGCTCAGCGCGAAGGCGCGCTAGCATTTCCGCTCGGTCCTCGGGCTTCAGGTAAATCGAGACGAGGTCGGTGTTGAGCGCTTCCTCCACCGAACTGAAGCCGAGGATTCGCGCGTAAGCTTCGTTGCAGGCCAAAAGCTTGCCGTCGGGGCGGGAAACGAAGTTCCCGGTCAGCGCCTCGTTGAACAGACGACGGTACCGCTCCTCGCTGACCCGCAGGGCAGACTCGCGCTCCTCAAGGGCTTCCGCCATGGTGTCAAAAGCCTTGGCCAGTTGACTAAGCTCACCGGGTCCATAGGAAATCCCTGTGCGCGCAGTGAGATCCCCCTCGGCCAACCGGCGGGAAGCGTTCGTTAAAGCTCGAATTCGGCGAAGCAAGAAGTAGTCGCTCCCCACCCAGGCCACACCAAAAGCGGCCAGGGCCAGCAGCGACAACAACCGCAAATCTCGCCACAGGGCGCGGTCAATATCGGCGAAGAGAACCTCTCGGGGAATGCCCAACACCACGTACATTTCCCCACCGTTGAAGGTGGTGCGCACCGGGGCGAAAGCGAATACCCCACGCCACCCCCCACTGCCGCGGGTTTCCACCACTCCATTCGCATTGCGGTGAAGTGCTCGTAGCACCTCCGGGAACGGCAGCTCTTTCCCGATAGCTCCTTCGTTTTCCGGCCAGCAGGCAATGACCCGGCCATCGCGGTCGAGCTTCCAAAGTGTGGAGCCGGCCGGGAGCCTGGCAAAGGTTTGCCACTCCCGTTGCTGCAGCCAGCTCACATTCAAGGTGGCATATATCACCGCGGCTTTCTCCCCACCGTCTACAGGGATAGGCAGAGCCATGGAGACCTTATAGGCCCCGGCTTTCCGACCCCAGCGGAGCTGGCCTAGGGCAAGGTCCCCCCTGGCGAGAGCCTGATCCACAAGCTCGCGGTCCTTCACCGGTCGCGGAAGGTCAGGGGCGTTCGCGCTACAAACCAAAAGCCCATCAGCGGTAATTACCCCCAAGTCGCGATATCGGTTGTGCTGCGCTTGAATACGGGCCATAAGCCGCCTGCAGGCCTCCCAATCCCGGTGGCGGATCTCTTGACTCTCGGCCAGTGCCCGCAACAGCTCTCGGGTTTGGCCAATCAGTTGTTCTTCCTCGAGCGCCGAAAGCCGAGCCAATCCCATAGCGTCGCGGCGCAGGAAATCTCGCTCGTTCTGCCGGGCCAGTACAGCCGTTCGCCAAATCAGAAACAGTGAGGGCAAGACTGCCAAAACCACCAACAAAACCACGCGGGTTCGCAGGGAAAACCACCCGCTCACCCGCACGTTGGGTATGGACTTGGCCATTGAGCCGTCAGCGGAAGGGTTTTTGGTTGATCTGGTCACGCCTAGCCCCCCGACAGCCAAGAAACACTACCCGCCCAGTTTACTGCTTCCTTGCCCTAACGGCTACCAGCGGAGGTGTGTTGCTTGCAGCATTTAATGGCCGACGATTCCGAAAGGCCTGGAGCCAGGCTATCTCGCGGTCTTTTTAAAGGATTTGGACATCAAGTCAGCTGGATTCAAAAATGAGATGACCCCCAGCGAGAAATTGCGGGGCCTGCGCCCTGTCCCGGGTCGTTTGTGCTGCAAACCACCCAAGGCCAGGCGCCTGCTTTCACTGAGGCCAAAACACGCGGGTAGCTGCCACCCTTGCGGCCAATGATGAGCTAGTCGCCTCTTGCAGCAGGTGAGGTGGAAAACGCGTGAGGAACAAGACCAGAGCGCTGGCTAGGGCCCCATGAGAACCCACAACCCCCGGAGAAAACTCCACAAATTGACCGACAAAAGGCACCGTGAGATCGCCGAGACCCCACTTCTCTTCCGCCGCTAGCACATAGCTGGTTGGCGTACCCATTTTTCCGAATCAAAGGCGAATGCAGGGGCTCTGGTGCCCAAGAGGCTAACCCAGTGCCCGCCGGTCTTGTCGCCGGTAGTAGCCCCTATTTCGCCTAAGGTAAGCCTCTATTTGGCCAAGGCCAGGGTTACCCGGCTGGTGTCGCCTACGGCCTTGGCGACCATGCGCACGTGGTCCACCTTCCGGCCGGAAACGTCCAAAAGCCGGTAGGTCCCGGGCTTGACCACCTTTTCGTTGAAGTCCACCACCTGCGCTTCGCCGTTTTCAAAAACCACCTCGGCAAAGTTCACCTTCACCGCTGCCCCGTGCACCGAGAAAAGCAGCTCTCGACCCCGGCCGTCCACCCCCAGGGTGAATTCCGTCCAGCCTTCCCGGCGAGTGAGGGTTTCCGCGTCTTCCCAAATCACAAGCTCGGGGCGGTAGGCCACCACCGTGGCCCCAAACACCAGCGGGGGCAAGAAAGCCCGCACCGTCACGTGCACGCTCACCCGGGGGGGATGGACCACCACATGGGGCAACGGCCTGGCAATGGGAAACCCCGGGTGCACCACTACCACTTTGCGTGGGGGTCTGGCCTCAGCGGCCACCGCCAGCATCAAGGCGAGTCCTGTTACCGTCAAAAGCTTGGGTTTCATTGAGGTCATAAGCGCCTCCCTTCGCTTTTCTATACGTGCCACAAGTTTAGCGGAAGACAAGTGCTGCTCTCAGAACGTGATGCCGGTCACCAGGAAAGACCTCCCCGGTGTCCAGGCAGGTAAGCTCGCCCAGAGCGATACCTCCGGGCTCTAACGCCAAAAATCCCTGTCAAGCAGCTTGGCAACGGGAGAGAGTTTCCGTAAGCTCACCGCATGGTGGGGAAGTACCGCAGGGTATGGCGCTCGTACGGGAAGCGCCCAGGGGTGGCCGCCCTGGGCTTTTCCGCTGCGGTAGCTTCCGCGTTGGTGTCCATGATTGCCCCGTCTTTGGTGCGCCGGGCGGTGGACGTCCTCGCTGCCGGCGGGGACCCTCGCCGGGCCCTGCCATTTGCCCTGGGGATCGTGGGCGTGGCCGCGGTTTCCGGCTTTTTGCTTTTTGCCCAGCGCATGCTTTTGGTGGGGATTTCCCGGCATTTGGAGCACGAGCTGCGCACCGAAGCTTTTGCCCACCTTTTGCGGCTGCCGGCAAGCTTTTTCAGCTCCCAGCGGGTGGGAGATTTGCTTACGAGGCTTTCCAGCGACGTGCAAGCGGTGCGCATGGCCATGGGCCCGGCGTTGATGTACGTGGCCTCCACCACCACCATCTTGGTTTCGGCGGTGGTGTTGATGCTGCGCATTGACGTGACGCTGACGCTGGCCAGCCTCAGCATGGCGCCGGCCGTAGCCCTCACCGCCAAGTTTTTCGGCTCGCGAATTTACCGCCGCTGGAACGTAGCCCAGGAGGAGCTTTCGCGGTTTACCGCCCGGCTGCAGGAGCACCTGGTGGGGTTGCGGGTGCTTCGGGCCTTCGCCTGCGAGGAGCAAGAAAAGAAAACGTTAGGTGAGCTCAACCTGGCTTACTTCCGAGCCTCCCTCCGGCTGGTCAACGTGCAGGCGCTGTTCTTCCCGCTGCTGCAGTTTCTCATCGGCGTGGGGTTTGTGGTGGTTTTGGGCTACGGAGGCTACAAAGTGGTGGCCCGAAGCTTGAGCCTTGGCCAGTTTGTGGAGTTCAACCTGTACCTGGCTCGCCTCATTTGGCCCATGATTGCCGTGGGGTGGGTGGCCAACCTCTGGCAGCGGGGGGCTGCCTCCATGGCCAGGATCGAGGAGCTCTTCAGCCAAACCCCGGAGCTGCCGGCGCTTCCCGGGCCCCGACCGGCCAAACCCGCACCGTCCAAAGCCCTCAGCGTGGCCTTTACGGGGGTGCGCTTTAGCTACCCGGGTGCTCCAGGTCCCGCCCTGCGGGGCGTTACCCTCACGGTACCCGCCGGCCGCAGGGTGGCGATTTTGGGTGAGGTGGGGAGCGGCAAGAGCACGCTGCTTTCCCTGGTACCGCGCCTGCTCACCCCCCCTCCGGGGACGGTGTTTGTGGACGGGCGGGACGTTTTGCAGTGGGACCTGGAGGAGCTGCGGGGAACGGTGGTGATGGTGCCGCAAACGGCGTTTCTCTTTTCCGCCACGCTGCGGGAAAACATCTGTATGGGCAAGCCCGAGGCCAGCGACCAGGAGGTGTGGGAGGTGGTGGCCAGGGCCGGCCTTGAACCCGATGTGGCCAACCTCCCCCAGGGGTTGCAAACCGTGGTGGGGGAAAGGGGCGTGACCCTTTCCGGTGGTCAACGGCAACGGGTGGCCTTAGCCCGCGCTTTGCTCCTCCAGCCGGCAGTGCTGCTTTTGGACGACTGCCTTTCGGCGGTGGACCGCAGTACCGAAGCCAAGATTTTGGGGGAGCTCCCCCGCACCACGTTGCTCTTTGCCACCCACCGCGTGTCGGTGGCCAAAACCGCAGACTGGGTGGTGATTTTGGAAAGAGGTGAGGTGGCGGAGGAAGGCACACCCTCGCAGCTGGCGGCGGCCGGGGGTCGCTGGGCCCAGCTTCTGGCCCTGGAGGAGCTGGAGGAAGAAACCATGGAGGCCAGGGGGTGACCTTTCAGCTGGTGCCGGTTCTGGTGCGGCCGCGCTATCCGGGCAACGTGGGCTCGGTGCTGCGGGCAGCGGCAAACTTTGGGGCAAAGCGCCTGATCGTGGTGGCTCCCCAGTGCGACCTCGCCGATGTGGAGCTGGTGCGCATGGCCATGGGGGCGGAAAAGGCCGTGGCTTTGCAGGAAAGCCCCACGCTGGCCCAGGCCGTAGCTGCTTTTCCCGTGGCCGTGGGCTTTACCTCCCTGCGGGAGCGGGACCCCCGGGGGGTCGTTTCGCTCTGGGATTTGCCCGAGCTGCTTTCCGGCCAGGCCCCGGAGGTGGCTCTGGTGTTTGGGCCGGAGCGCGGGGGGTTGAGCCGCCAGGAGCTGGCCCTGTGCTCGCATTTGGCCACCATCCCCACCAACCCCGACTTCCCGGTGATGAACCTGGCGCAAGCGGCAGCGGTGGTGTTGGCCGTGCTTTCCCGGGAAAGCTACCGGCCACCGCAGCCCCGCCTGGCCGAGGACCTGCCGGCCAGCCGCGAGGATGTGGAAAAAGCCCTCGCCCACCTGGAAGAGGTGCTTTTGGCCAGCAAGTTTCTGGACCCCAACAACCCCCGCAGGGTTTTCGATCAAATCCGCCGGGTTGTGGGCCGGGGGCTGCCCTCGGGTCGGGAGGTCAAGATCCTCCACGCGCTGGCAGCGCACATTGCGTTCCTGGCCGGTCGCGCCTTTGGGGAAAGGGAAAAAAGCGTGTAGCTCACATTTGCGAACGGGGTGGTGAGGGGAGGTTTTCCTCCCCCAACAGGTCCACCTGGGGGTCGCGCCCCACCAGCCGGCGAAAGCGGTCAGCAAAGCCCTCCACCGCTCCCGCCGTTTCGTCCAGCTCGATGCGCTCGATCCGGTGGGCCGGGAAAAACACGGTGGTGGCACCCAAACGAGCTTGCGGCAAGGTGCGGGCCCCGGGGGCGCACTGTAGCAGGAAGTCCTCAAAGGCCTCCAGCGGCAGCCCACGCAAAACCACCCCCGAAGCGGAAAGCGAAAGCAAAACCCCCCAGAACTTCTCCCGGGGGGAGGCCAGGGAAACCACCACCAGCGAGCCCTCATGCATGGTCATCCTGCCAAAGCTCCAAAAGCACACCCCCTGTGCTCTTGGGGTGGATAAAGCATACCCGAGAGCCCCCGGCACCCACCCGCGGGGTTTCGTCCAAGAGCAACAGGCCTGCAGCCCGGGCTTGCGCCATAGCCTGCGCCACATCGTCCACCACAAAGCACAGGTGATGGACACCGGGGCCGCGCTTTTCCAGGAACCTGGCCACCGGTGAGCTGGCGCCGGTGGGCTCCAACAGCTCGATATGGGTGTCCCCTACGGGGATGAACGCCACCCGCACCTGCTCGCCTTCCACCGTTTCCACCTTTTCCACCGAAAGCCCCAGGGCGCGGTAAGCACCCGCAGCTTCGTCGAGGTTGTGCACCGCAATTCCCACGTGGTGTAAGCCGCAAATCACCGCTTCCCCCACTGGCATTGTAGGAGCTTTTCCGCCACCGTGAGAGGGTCTTCCCGCCCCTCGGCCACCGCCGCCACCGCCTGTTGCCAGGTCTCAGTCTGCACTTTTATTTCACGCACCAAAAGGTCCGCGAGGATAGCGGAAAGCCTCCTCTCCGCCCGCTGCCGGGAAAGCTCCCGGTGTTGCCCGCGGGCCGCCAAAAAACGCTGGTGCTCCTCCAAAGCCGTCACCAGCGCCTCCACACCTTCGCCGGTGGTGGCGGCTACCGGCAGCACCGGCGGCCGCCAGAGGTCAGCTTCCGGCGGGGGCAGGAGGGTTTCCAGCATGCGGGCCAAATCCATGGCCCCCGGCCGGTCCTTCTTGTTGACCACAAAAACGTGGGCAATTTCCATCACGCCGGCTTTGGTCAGCTGCACATCGTCCCCCAGCCCGGGAACCTGCAACAGCACCACGGTGTCCACCACCGTTGCCACATCCACCTCGTCCTGCCCCACCCCCACGGTTTCCACCAGCACCCAGGAAAACGGCGCGGCCCGCAGCACCTCCAGGAAATCGGCGCAAGCGGCCGCCAGGCCTCCCAGAGCGCCCCGGGTGGCCAGCGAGCGCACAAAGCCACCGGCAGCCACCAGCCGGGGCATGCGCAGGCGGTCCCCCAGGAGCGCTCCGCCGGAAAAGGGGCTGGAAGGGTCCACGGCCAGCACCGCCACCCGCTCCCCCCGCGCCTGCAAGCGCAGCCCCACCTGCTCGATGAGGGTGCTCTTGCCCGCCCCCGGGGGCCCGGTGAAGCCCACGGTGGGAAGCCAGCCCTGGCGCCGGGGCAAAAGGCGGAGCAGCTGCCGCCCGGCCTCATGGCCGTTTTCCACCCAGCTTAAGGCGCGGCCCAGAGCCCTGGGGGAGCCGGCCACCACCCCGCGCAGGACCGCCTCAAGCTCCGCCACCGGCAATGAGCTCCTTGGAGATGATGAGCCTTTGAATTTCGCTGGTCCCCTCGCCAATGGTGCAGAGCTTGGCGTCCCGCCACAGCTTTTCCACCGGGTAGTCGCGGGTGTAGCCGTAGCCCCCGTGAATTTGAATGGCTTCCTCGGCAGCTTTCACCGCCACTTCTGAAGCAAAGAGCTTGGCCTCGCTGGCCCAGCGACCGCAGGGCAATCCCTGGTCTTTCAGCTCGGCAGCTTTTTGAGTTAAAAGCCGGGCCGCATCCAGCTGGGTGGCCATGTCGGCCAGCTTAAAGCGGATCGCCTCAAACGCTGTCAGCGGCAAGTTGAACTGCTTGCGGGTCTTGGCGTAGGCCACGGCGGCTTCCAGGGCCCCGCGGGCGATGCCCACCCCCAGGGCGGCAATGCCCACCCTGCCCCCTTCCAGCACCGCCATGGCCTGGCTGTAGCCTTCCCCTTCGGCGCCAATGAGCGCTTCCTCACCCACGAAGCAATCCTCCAGAATGAGGGAAGCGGTGTCGGAGGTGCGCATGCCCAGCTTGTCTTCCTTTTTGCCCCGCACCACACCCGGGCTGCCCAGGGGCACGATGAAGGCGGAAACCCCCGCCGGGCCGGGAACGTCTTTGGAGCGGGCCATGACCACCGCCACTTCCGCCACGGAAGCGTGGGTGGTAAAGGCCTTGGACCCGGAAAGCAGCCATCCCCCCTCCACCTTCCGCGCCCGCGTCCGCAGGGAAGCCGCATCGGAGCCCGATTCCGGCTCGGTAAGGGCCCAGGCCCCCATGGTCTTGCCGGTGGCCAAGCGGGGAAGCCACTTTTCCTTTTGCGCCTCGCTGCCATAGGCCAGGATGTGGCCGGTGCAGAGGGAGTTGTGAGCGGCCACCGAAAGGGCAATGCCGGGCTCCACCGCCGCCAGCTCCTCAATGGCGGCAATGGCGTGACGGTAGGTAAGGCCGGCCCCACCGTACTTTTCCGGAACCATGATGCCCAAAAGCCCCATTTCCCCTAGCTTGGCAAACACCTCCTGCGGGAAAAACGAAGTTTCGTCCCACTTCCGGACGTGCGGGGCAATTTCCCGGCGGGCAAAATCCCGCACCAGCTCGCGCAGCTCTTCCACCGAAACGCTTAGCTCTCCTTGGCTCATGATCCCCCCTCCTGCGCCGGAGCATTCCAGCGAACCACCGAGGTACCCGGGTAATAGTGCGCCAAAATGCGCCGGTAAGTGAAGCCCCCCAGGCTCAAGCCGTAAGCACCGTTTTGACACAAGCCCACGCCGTGCCCCCAGCCCTTGCCAAAAAAGCGAAACCGTGCCTCACCGCTGGCCTCAGCACGCGCCACCACAAACCACGTGGAAGGCAACGCCAAAAGCCTCCGTAGCTCGACCCCGGAAAGCGTCTTTTTGCCTGCAGAAGCGGTGATTTCTACCGTGGCAACCCGTCCCGAAACGGTGCGTTGGGTCACCTCCAGCTTTTGCACGTCGCTCACCGCCAGCCTGGACGCAAGCTTGCCCGCTTCCCATTCGCGGATCCAACCCCGGAAGGACGAGCGGGCATCGGCGGTGCTGCTGGCTTCCACCTCCACCACCGGGCATGCGCTTTTCGTGCACCAGAGCCAGCCTCGGCTGCCGGCCAGGGCCTCCCCCGCACCCACCCAAAGCTTGCCCTCCCCCCGCCAGAGCACCGCCAGGCCCGCCACTGGCACCTCCTCGCTCATCCCCACCTGCCGGAAACGGGGGCCGGCTTCCCCCCCAACCACCACCCCTTCCCGCACCTGCACCGCCCCGGAAAGCTGGGCGAGCTGCAGCGCCGTGGCCCAGGGGTCGCCCCCCGCGTTGTCGGGGAGCAGCCGGAAGTGCCACAAAAGCTCCAGCGCACCCCGCGGGGACCCAAAAAGCGGACGGAAATCCGGCAAGCCAAAGGCTTCCTCCAGGGTGCGCCCGGGCTTTTGCCCTAAGGCGGAAGCAAGCTCCAGGGGCGTGCGGGCGGCCTTTTCGCCGACCAGGTGGCGAGCCAAAAACGCAAACCTTTCCCGTGGGTCCAATGGCCGGCTTGGCCAGCCGCTGCCCAACGGCACCACTTCGCCAGCGCAGCGAACCCCCGGGAGGTACGGGGCTTTTTCACCGGGGAAAACCTCTTCGGCCGCTTCGGTATGCCCACCGCAGGTGGAATGGAAGTAGGCCCGCACCACCTTCCCGCCGTACGCCAAAACCTCACCCCGGGTTTCGGTCACCGCCTGCGAGGCCAGCGCTTCTTCGCCATCTGCGCCCAGGTAAACCTGGCAGTGCTCCTGGTCGCAAAGGTCAAAGCCCTGGGAAGCGTGGGCCCCCAGTTGCGCCAGGGCGTAACTGCGGGCAGCCACCGCTTGCGCTTTCAGGGCCTCCAGGTTGGGGAAGTTCCTGGGCCCCATTTCCCCCGGCACCACCCCCAGGAGGTAGTCCTCTAGGGCCACGATGTTGACCACCAAAGGGCCCAGCTGGTCCGGCAAGCAACGGAAGCTGCCGCGGTAGCGCCGGCCCCCCACCACCACGGGAACGGGGTCCAGAGGCTCCACCGTCACCTCCTGCCCCCGCACGCTGCCCCCTTCCCCGCCCAGCACCTCAACGCTCCCGGGCCGGCGGGGATAGGGGATCACGGGAAAACCGGCGTCCTGAAGCTTGACCTTAAGGTTTTGGTACGAAAGGCCTGGAGGGACCGGCACCAAAACCCGGTACCTTTCTGCGTCCGGGAAAAGCTCGGCTGCAAAGCCCAGAGATGAAAGGCGAGAGAGCAACGCCTGGGCGTTTTCTTTGCTGGCAAAAACCCCAACCTGCGCGGCCAGCTCCGGAGGCTCGTTGCGCACGGTCAAAGGTCCCCGCAGGGTTTCCCGGGTGGAACCGGCGCTCACCAGAAACCGGCGCCCCAGCTCGGGAAACTGCGGCACTGCCGTGACCGTAAGCCCCACCCGCAGGCTTGGAACTTCCCCGCTCTCGCCAAACGCTGCCGCCGAAAGCCCCACCGCCAGGGCTACTGTTGCCAGAACATCGCGGGACCCCACGCTTCCCCCTAACGGCGCTGCCGCGCCATGTGCTCCCGAAAGTCGTCACCGTAAAGCCGCACTTCCTCGCACATCTCGAAAAGCCGGGAACGCACGGGGACCGATAGGCGATCGGCAAGGGTTTCCTCCCCCCGCTCGCGGTTGGCGGTGTCGGTGTAGTTAGTGGTGCAGAGGGTCAAGCGCTTGTGCATGTAGCGGGTGTTCAGCACGTAGTACAAAACGTCCATGACCCACGGCGTGGGGCGGGTCGCCCCCAGCTCGTCCAGCACCAAAAGCTCGGCGTTCAACACCGGCTCCAAGATATCGGCGCGGGTGGGCCCCGAGCCGTCAAAGGACATCTGCAGCTGCACCACCAGCTCGGAAAAGCTCACGAACAAACCGCGAATGCGGTGCCGGCGGACGAGCTCCGAAAGCGCCGCCACCGCCAGATGGGTCTTGCCGGTGCCGCACCTCCCCATGAACAGCAGGCCCTTTTGCACCAGGGGAAACGCCTCCACAAACTCCTGAGTGCGGCGCTTGGCCTGACCCAGAGTGGGATCGTTGGGGTTCCAGAGCTTGAAGTTTTCCAGGGTGCAGTGGCGGAAGCGCTCGGGAATTTGCGCCTCCCGCAGGGCCAGCTCCACCCCCCGGCGCTCCCGGCACCCGCAGGGAACCCCCACCCGTCGCCCGTTCCTCTCCTCCACGCGCCAGCCCGTGCCGTCGCACAGCTCGCAAAGTTCTTCCACCTGTCGGCTCACGGGGGGATTCTAGCGCGCTACCATGACCCCCATGGAGGCTGGCCCTCTTCTTGCCTGGTTTTCCCAGCACCAGCGTTCGTTCCCCTGGCGCACGCCCTTCCCCCGGGATCCGTACGTGGTTCTTGTTTCCGAGGTGATGCTGCAGCAAACCCAGGCTTCACGGGTGGCCGAGCTCCTCCCGCGGTTTTTGCAGCGCTTTCCGAACCTCCAGGCCCTCGCCCGTGCGGGCGAAGAGGAGGTGGTGGCCGCCTTTGCCGGGCTGGGCTACTACCGTCGTGCCCGCCTCCTGCACCGGCTGGCCCAGCAGGTGGCAGCCAGCGGTTGGCCGCAAAAACCTGAGGAGCTGGCCAAGCTTCCCGGGCTTGGGCGATACACCGCAGCGGCTTTAGCTGCCTTTGCCTTTGGCGCCCTGGAGCCACCGGTGGATGGCAACCTCTGCCGCATTGCGGCGCGGGTTTTTGCCCTGGAGCTGGCCCACGGAAGCCCCGCGCTTGTGGCCAGGGCCGAGGAGTTGGCGAGAAAGCTGGTGGCGGAGCACCCTACGCCGGAGGTTTTCGAAGCGCTCATGGAGCTGGGGGCCACCCTCTGCACGCCCCGCGAGCCCCGCTGCCGGGCCTGTCCTCTGGCCCCCCACTGTGCCGGCTACCAGAGCGGCCGGCCCGCAGCGTTCCCCTTCCCCANNCCCGCCCCCGGGAAACCCCCACCTGGGTAGCCCTCTGGGTGGAAAACCACGCCAGGGAGGTGCTGCTCCGCAGGATCACCGGGCCGCCGCTGGAAGGGCTCTGGCTGCCGCCGCTGGACCGCGGCGAAGGCGACCCCCACGAGCGCGCTTCCCTGCTGGCCCGGGAGGCTGGTTTGCCGGGAAATCCCACCTTGCTGGGCACGGTGTCGCACCACATCACCCACCGCCGCATCACGGTGATGCTGTTCCGCACCGAGCCGGGCTTCACCGTTCGGGAGACGGCCGACGGCTTCCGCTGGTTTCTGCCCTGGGCGCTCTTGCCCACCTCCTCCCTGGCCGCCAAGCTTGCCCGACTGGCGAGGAAAAAACCTCTGGAGGATCAAAAGCCATGACCGGACCTAAGCTCACGGTGGACGCTCTGGTGGTGCACCCGCAGCAGGGAGTGCTTTTAGTGCAAAGGAAAAACGAGCCCTTTGCCGGCTACTGGGCGCTGCCCGGCGGGTTTGTGGAGGAAGGCGAAGCTTGCGAGCAAGCGGTGGTGCGGGAGGTGGCCGAGGAAACCGGGCTTTCCGTGCGGGTGGTTGCGCTGTTTGGGGTTTACTCCCAGCCTGGCCGGGATCCCCGCGGCCACACGGTTTCGGTGGTGTACCTCTGTCAGGTGGTGGGCGGTGAGCCGGCGGGGGGAGACGATGCTGCTGCCGCCCGCTTTTTCCCCGAGCTGGAAGGGGTCCTGCTGGCCTTCGACCACGCCCGCATCTTGCAGGACGCAGGCTTTTCCGTGGGAAATCGCGAGCCTAGCGCTCGATGAGGTCCTCGGGGAGCACCTCAGGCTCGGGATCGGCAAAAACGATGGCGGTGGAAGCCACCGGAGCCAACACCGTGTGGAGCTTGCCCTGGCTGGTCAGACGTAGCTCGTAAAAGCCTTCCGGGCGGATGGCCATGAGCGTGCCCACGGTGGCGTTGAGGTTCAAAAGCTGGTTGTAAACCAAAACCTTAGCCGGAAGTTCCATGCCCCCTCCTTAGCTCATTCTAGCTTCGCCCCCCCGGCGGCACCTTGAGGTTGTACTCCTTGAGCTTGCGCTGCAGGGTGCGCAGGCCAATCCCCAAAAGCTCCGCCGCCCGGGCCCGATGACCCTGGGTGAACTCCAGCGTCTTGAGGATGGCTTCCTTTTCGATGTCCTCCATGCGCCGTGGCACCCACCGACCGGCGGCCGCTTCCTGCAACGCCGCAGGCCGAGCCTGGCGGATTTCCGCCGGCAGGTCCTCCAGCGTAAGCTCCTCCCCGCGGGCAAAGAGCACCATGTTTTCCACCACGTTTTTAAGCTCCCGCACGTTGCCCGGCCAGGGGTAAGCCCGCAGGGCATCCACCAGGCTGGGAGCCAGCCTCTTGACGTTGCGCCCCAGCTGAGCGTTGAACTGGTTGACGAAGTGCTGCACCAAAAGCGGGATGTCCTCGGGGCGCTCCCGCAGCGGCGGCAGCTCCACCGTCACCACCTTCAGGCGGAAATACAGGTCCTGGCGGAAGCGCCCCTCCCGGACTTCCCTTTCCAAATCGCGGTTGGTGGCGGCAATGAGCCGGAAATCCACGGGGATTTCGTCGTTGCCGCCCACCCGGGTGATGACCCGCTGTTCCAGAACGCGCAGCAGCTTGACCTGAAGGTCGGGGGAAAGCTCGGAAATTTCGTCCAGAAACAGCGTCCCCCCGTGGGCCAGCTCGATTTTGCCAATGCGCCGCTGATGGGCCCCGGTAAAAGCGCCTTTTTCATGGCCGAAAAGCTCGGCTTCCAGAATGTCCCCCGGGATGGCCCCACAGTTTAAGGCCACAAACCGCTTGGCGGCACGGGGGGAGTGCTGGTGGATGGCGTTGGCAATGAGCTCCTTACCGGTTCCCGATTCCCCCAGGATCAGCACCGTGGAAGGGGCAGGAGCCACCACCTTCACCCGCTCAAAGACCCGCTGCATGGCCGGAGAGCGGCCCACGATGGACTCAAAGGAGTAGTACCGGTCCAGCCGCTCTTTGAGCTCCGCCGCTTGCCGCGCCAGGATGCGGCGCTCCAGCTGCATTTCCACCCGGCGGCGCAGCTCCAGGAGGTTCACCGGCTTGGTGAGGTAGTCGTCAGCACCTCCCTTGAGGGCCTGCACCGCCCCGTCAATGTCGCCGTACGCGGTGACCATGAGGATCGCCAAATCCGGCCGCTCCCGTCGCGCTGCAGCCATGAGCGTGTAGCCGTCCATGCCCGGCATGCGCACGTCGGTGATCAAGGCGTCCGCCGGCTTGCCCTCCTGCAGGTACGAAAGGGCCGGTTGCCCGCCATCAAAGGTCACCACCTCGTAACCCGACTTGCGCAACCCCGAGGCCATGGCCTCCCGGGAGCCGTCGTCGTCATCCACCAAAAGCAAAAGCCCTTTCACCACGCCACCCCTTTCTCAGAAAGCAACCGTCGCAGCTGTTCCTCATCCAAAACCGGCACCCCCAGGCTTTGGGCTTTGTTGAGCTTGGAGCCGGGGTTTTGGCCCACAATGAGGTAGCTGGTCTTGCGGGAAACGCTTTCGGAAACCTGTGCCCCCGCCGCCTCCAACAGCGCCGCCACCTGCTCCCGGGGCCGGGAAAGGGTGCCGGTAATAACGAAGGAAAGCCCGGAAAGGGGGGCCGGCCCTGCGGGTTTTTCGGGGGTTTCCCGCGGATCTATGCCCCGCTCTTGAAGCCGGCGCACGAACTCCTTCCCCTCCTCCGAGGCAAAAAACCGCACCACCGATTCGGCAATGGTGGGGCCAATTCCCTCAATGGCTTCCAGCTCCTCCTGCCTCGCCTGTGCTAAAGCCGAAAGCGAGCCAAAGCGGGAAGCCAAAAGCTTGGCCGCCCGCTCCCCCACATGGCGGATGCCCAAGGCTACCAGGAGCCGCCAAAGCGGCCTTGTTCTTGCGTCCTCCAGCTGCTTTTTGAGGTTTTCTGCGGACTTTTCGCCCCAGCTCGGAAGAGCCGCAAGCCTGTCCCAATCCAAATCCCAAAGGGAGGCGGGATCCGATAGCATGCCCGCCTGCAGCAGCTGCACCACCCTCTGCTCCCCCAGGCCCTGGATGTCCATCCCTGCCCGGGAGCAAAAGTGCAGGAGCCTGGCCTTTTGCACCGCCGGACAGGAGGTGTTGGGGCAGCGGATGGCCACCTCTCCGGCTTCCCGCACCACCGGCGTGCCGCACACCGGACAGCGCTCCGGCATAGCAAAGCGCTCGGCTCCCTCTGGACGGGCGGAGATGTCCACCGCCACCACCTTGGGGATCACGTCCCCGCCCTTTTCCACCCACACGGTGTCCCCCACCCGCACATCCAAACGCGCCACCTCGTCGGCGTTGTGGAGGGTGGCCCGGGTCACGGTGGTGCCCGCCAAACGCACCGGCTCCAGCTCCGCCACCGGCGTTAAGGTGCCCGTGCGCCCTACTTGCACCACGATGTTTTTGACCCGGGTGCGCTCCCCTTCCGGCGGGTACTTGTAGGCCACCGCCCAGCGGGGAAACTTGGAGGTGGCCCCCAGCGCCTGTTGCTCCGCCAGGTTGTCCACCTTCACCACCACCCCGTCAATGTCGAAGGCTAAGCTCTTGCGTTTTTGCCCCCACTCCTCCACAAAGGCGTGCACGCACGGCAAATCGGGGCAGCGCCGCCAACCGGGGTTGGTGGCAAAGCCCCACTGGGCCAAAAGCTCCAGGGCCTCGCTGTGGTAATGCAGCTCCTTGCCCTGAATGCGGGGGATCTGATAGGCAAAAAACCGCAAACCGCGCCGGGCGCATTCCCGGGAATCCAAAAGCCTTATGGAGCCGGCAGTGGCGTTTCTGGGGTTAGCGAAAGGTTCCTCCCCTTCCTCCCGCCGCCTGCGGTTGAGCTCCAAAAACACCGGCCGCGGCATGTACACCTCCCCCCGCACCTCCACCAGCGGCAGCTCCTCGGGCAAACGCAGGGGGATGGTGGGGATGGTCTTGGCGTTGGTGGTGACCTCTTCCCCCACCTCGCCGTTCCCGCGGGTTACCGCCCGCACCAGCACCCCGTTTTCGTAAATCAAGCTCAGGGAAACCCCGTCAATCTTCAGCTCCGCCACCAGGTGGTCGGGCTTTCTCCCCAAAGCCCGCACCACCCTCCCGTACCACTCCGCAAGCTCCCCCTCGTTGTAGGAGTTGTCCAGGGAAAGCATGGGAATTTCGTGGCGCACCTGCGGCAGCTCATCCAAAACCGCGCCACCCACCCGCTGGGTGGGGGAATCGGGGGTGACCAGCTCGGGGTGAGCCGCCTCCAGGGCTTTCAGCTCGGCCATCAGCCGATCGAAGGCAAAGTCGGAAATCTCGGGTTGTGCCAGCACGTAGTACAGGTACTCGTGCCGGCGGATTTCCTTCCGCAACCACTCGATCCGCTCCCGTACATTGCTCATGGCCGTGCCCTCCTCCGTCGGGGAAAGCGTCCACTGGGCGCCTGCCGGGCCAAGGGGGGATGGCCGGCTTCCACCCGCGCGCGAATGTCCCGCCACCGGGCCAAAAGCCGGGCTGCTTGACGATCGGCAGCCGCTTGCACGGTGAGCAAGTCCATGGCCACCGGAAAGGCCTCGTGGCGCACCATGCGCGCGGCTTTGCGGGGGGAACGCGGTTCGTGGTGCAGGCGGGCGAAGTACAAGAACCCGTAACGCAGGAGGTGCCCGCGGTAGTGGGAAAAGGAAAGAAGCTGCGCCATTTCCCCCACCCGGCTTTTGATTTCGGCCTCCAGCTGCCCCCACGGCAAGCTCCCCTCCGCCGCTTCGGAAAGGGGTTTGGCTAGCCAGGGCCAAACCAAAAGCGCCAGCAAGGCTTCCTCGCCCAGGCTTTTTTCAGTCTGCACCCGGTCGGCCAGGGCCAATAAACGGAACAAAAGCTCCTGCTGCTTGGCGTCGTAGCCCGCTAAAAACGGCAGAACTTCCAGAAGCAGGCCAAACTCCCAGAGCCCCCGGAAAATGCCGGCCGCATGCCCGCTCTTCAAGCTCTCGGTAAGCTCATAAGCCAGCCGCGCTGCCGAGGCCCGCCGGATTTCCCGGAAGTGCTCGCGGATTGCCAAAGCGGTCTCGGGCTCCAGGGAAAAACCCAGGCGCACCGCGTACTCCACCGCCCGCATCATGCGCACGGGGTCTTCCAGGAAGCGCTCACCGGCTGGCCCAATGGAGCGGATCACCCGCCGCTCCAGATCGGCCAGGCCTCCCGCGTAGTCAATGACCGTAAAGTCGGCAATGTTGTAGAAAAGCCCGTTAACCGTGAAATCCCGGCGAAAGGCGTCTTCTTCGGGGGTGCCGTACTCGTCGTCGCTGGCCGCTTCCGGGGCTAACGCATCGGTGGCCTCTTCGCCGTTGGGCTCCTCCACCACCGGGCTGCGGCGAAAGGTGGATACCTCGATGACCTCCTCCCCAAACTGCACCCGGGCAATGCGGAAGCGCCGGCCAATGATGCGGGCGTTGCGGAAGAGCTGGCGCACCTGCTGGGGGCGGGCGTTGGTACCCACGTCAAAGTCCTTGGGCGTGCGACCCAACAGCAAGTCGCGCACCGCACCCCCCACCAGGTACGCTAGGAAACCCGCGCGGTGCAGGCGGTAGAGCACCTTGAGGGTGTTGGGCGATAGCAAGCGGCGGGAAATGGGGTGCTCCGCCCGGGAAAGCACAGTAGGTTTGAGGTTTTGCTGCGCTGCCAGTTCGCTCACGCTCCGTCCCTAACGCCCAGGACGACCTTGCCAAACTGCCGCCCTTCGGCCAAGTAACGGTACGCCGCGATCCCTTCCGCCAAGGGGAAAACCTTGTCCACCAGGGGCCGCAGCTTTTTCTCGCACACCATCGAAAGCATGTCGGCAAACTCCTTCTGGTTGCCCATGGTGGAGCCCAAGATGGAAAGCTGGTTCCAGAAAATCAACCGGATCTCCTCGGCTGGATCCGGTCCGGTGGTGGCCCCGCAGGTGACGATGCGGCCACCTTTGGCCGCACAGCGCAAGCTGGTCATCCAGGTGGCCTTGCCGGTGGTTTCCACCACCACATCCACCCCTCGCTTTCCCGTGAGCTCCCGCACCTTACGCGCCACGTCCTCGAGGGTGTAGTTGATGGTGATTTCCGCGCCCAAACCTTTGGCCTTTTCCAGCTTGGCATCGTCGCTGGAGGTGACGATCACCGCCGCCTGGGCCTGGCGGGCCAAAATCGTGGCGGCTTGCGCTACGCCCCCGCCAATGCCGTGGATGAGCACCGTTTCCCCCGCCTGCAGGCGAGCGCGGGTGAAGAGCATGCGCCAGGCGGTGAGAAACGTGAGAGGAAAAGCCGCGGCTTCCTCCCAGCTCATGTGCGACGGCTTGGGAAAGCAGGCCTCGGCTTTGACCTTCACGTACTCGGCAAACGTGCCGTCGGTGTGCTCACCCACGATGCCGTAGGAAACGCACAGGGAATGCTCCCCTTTGCGGCAAAACTCGCACTGGCCGCACCAGATCCCGGGGTTAAAGACCACCTCGTCCCCTTCCCTGACGTTGGCCACCCCGGGACCCACCTCCACCACCACCCCGGCCCCATCGGCACCACCAATGTGGGGCAGCGGAACGGGAATCCCCGGCAAGCCGTGCAGCACAAAGAGGTCCAGGTGGTTAAAGGCAGCAGCCCGCAAAGCAATCACCACCTCGCCAGAACCGGCCTGGGGTTTGGGCCTTTCCCCCACCTTCAGGTTTTCGAAGCTGCCGTGCTCCTCAAAGTACAGGGCGCGCATCCTTTCCCTCCGCCGTGCATTGTAGCGCCATTTTGGCACAAAAAAGCGCCCACGAAGGGGCGCTCGTGTTAAAGCCCAAAGCAAACGTCAGTTCAGGTTGTCAAAAACCACCTGGCGCTGGATGAATTGGTTCTTAAACGACTGCCCATCCACCGCTTCCACCACTAGGGTATGGATCCCGTCGGTGTACTTGCTGGTGTCCAACACGTACTCAAAGCGGGCGTGCTCCACGTAAGGAGCGGGCAACCAGGGGTACAGCGCCTTCACGTCCGGGCTATCCATGGCCAACGTTGGATCGCCGATGACCAGGGAGCCGTCCAGAATGCCATCCACGTAGAAGTTCAACCTGGTAATGCCGTAGTTGCCGGTGGAGGCGTTGGTGTCCACCGCCCAACCCTTCACCGTGTAAAGCCCCTTCACCGGCTCAAGCCATCCGGGCTTGTCCAGGTTGCCGATGGTGGGGATGTTGGCGTTGTGGTCGCAGCCCACGAACACCGGCCGGTTAGCCAAAAGCGTGAACGGCGTGGTGGAGTTCTTGCGGTGGGCAATGACGCTGATGTAGTTCAAACCCGGGTGCAAGCGGTTGGTGTAAAAGAGCTCGTAGTTTGTGTCAATTACGAAGAGGAAGCCGGCCCGCTGGGCGTCGTAAGGCAAGTTGGGGAACTGGTAAAGGAGATCCGGCCGCTCAATGCCGTAAATGTTGGCGTCCACACGGTTGCGCGGATCCGTAATGGGTGAGTTTATGAAGACTGACTGCGGACCTCGGCTACCCGTCGCATCGGTCTTTTTAACCGAAACCCCGTTGAGGAGCAACTCCACAGATACTACCCCTTCAAACGCGTTGTTTTCGTTCACGTCCAGCACCCAGCCGGAAATCCAATCCATGTGGTGGTAGTAGGCTTTGTATTCCTCAGTCACATATTGCGGCGCGCCACAGCCAATGGCATAGAAAACGCCACCAGCTGGAGGCCAATCCACCGCTCCAAAAGCCCGGCTGGTGCCTTCGTGGTTTTGGAAGTAAACCTCCCGCTCGGCCAATACCCGCGACTCACCCGAGGTATCCCAGGCCCGCACCGCTACCCGGTGCATGCCGTTGGCAAAGCGGGTGGTATCCAGGTTCAGCTGGAAGCCAGAGCTACCGGAGCCCGGCACATCGGGGTAGGCGTTGGCAATATCCGGCCGCGGCAGGGGGTACATGGCTTGCCCCACCACCCGGCCATCCACCAGCACCTCGATGTCCGCCCGCACCTTCCCATCGGCACCCGTAGTTTGGCGGATACCTTGATCGTCCAAGGCCCAACCGGTGATGGGGTAAATGCCGGAAAGGTAAACCTGCATGCCACCGGTGAAGGGATCGCCGGGGTTGTCGAGTCCGCCCAAAGGCGGTTGGTTGCGGGTGTTGTCCACCACGATGGTGCGCGCGCCCAAGATCGCCTTGGCCGGCTCCCCGCCGGGGGCGGTGGTGCCGGCAAAGGTCACCTCGATGGCCAGGGTGTGCTCACCGTTGCTCAACGCAGATGCCAAAAAGGACCCGCGAAAACCAGGTTCCGCCGGCCCGGCATCGCCGAAAAACCCAGGGTACTTGCGTCGCAAATCCTCCCGGGGCTGGTTCATATCCACCGCGTTCCCCACCACCCCATCAATGACCAGCCGAATGTTGGAGACCCCTCTGGGGTCCAACACAAAGCCCTTCACCTCCACGATGCCAAAAACCGTGGCGCCGGGGGCCGGGGTTTCAATGGCAAAGATGGTTTCCGTTGGTGGACCAGCGGTCGCTGCCCGGCGGCGCACCGTCGAGGCTTCCACCGCTGAAAAGCCCAGCAGGAACACAGCTAAAGCCGCATACTTACCCCATGCTTTCATGGCTGCTCCTCCTTGCGGTCCCGCTTCCCTCTGCATCTTGCTTCTACATTAGGGGCCGTTCCCCGGAAAGTCAAGCCAAGCAAGGTTTGCCGCCCTCCCATTCGGGTTCCGCCCACTCGCAACGCTGCCAGTATAGCTTGCGAGGCCCGCCAGCCCTTTGCTGGGCTTGCTTGTTCCGTGATCCACATCACGCCTTTGGCGCTTCGCCACCCAAAAGCGCGGACAAAAACGCCGCCACGCTGTCCTCCAGCGCTTTGAGGTGGTATCCCCCTTCCAGCACGGCCAGGAGCGGCTTCCCGGCAGCTGCCTCTGCCAAAAGCTCGCCAATTTGCGCAAAGCTAGCGGTGGTCACCGCCAGTCCCCCCAAGGGATCGAGTTCATGGGCATCGAAGCCCCCGCCAACCAGCAAGAGCCCGTTACCAGCTGACCATTCCGTGCATTGGAAGCCAAAAAACCTCAGGTTCGGGGCGCAATACCCCACCACGGTGGAAACCAGGATCGTTGTTGTTCTTCCCCACGGTTCTGCGGTCCTGCTGATGCCCGGCAATCGCTGGCTTTCCCCCAGCCTTCCCGGAAACCGAGCTCTTGGAACCGCGGGGAAGGGCCAGGTCTGGTGTCTCGTCATGCATCCTGGCTTTTTTTGGTGGCGGCAACACAGATAAAGGCTATTAGCGTCCCGTCGGCCTCGATTTTTCAAGGAACTCAAAGCGACGTAAAAACGGGAAGCGACCCAGGGGTTCATAACCCTGGCCATTATGTCTGTAAACCATGGCCTCCTCGGGAAATTTGACATGACAACCGTCAGGGGTTTCGGCCCATCCCAGGAAAGTGAGGACGATATAAGGCTCCCCGGCAGCGCCATAAACCACCTCCGGAAACCAATCGCAACTTGCGTTCATGACCTCCCGCACGGAGCCCGAGTTAAACGAAAACACAATAACCTCAACGGAAGCTGTGCCAGTGGACCACACCGTCATGAGATCACCGGAGCCTTGAATCGGAAAGCAAGCCAACGGCAACTGCAGGGGCATCACCACAGCCGCCAGCGGCGGTGATAACGGCTTTCTGGCATCCCAAACGACCAACTCACTCCCAATTTCTCCGCCCCGTTCCCACCGGCGAACTGTAAATACGAGATCAATGTGAGAGTCCGGGGACCAGCGGCCCGCGCACTCAAGACCCGGCAGCGGGGGTCGGGCCTCCCGGGCTCCCCCCGGCTTCCCGACGGCGTCTCCCTGGCCACCCAAAACCGCCGGAGAACCTGCGAAAAAGAGTAGAACAACGGCCAAGAAGCTTATCTTCACGACCTTTCCCGCTCTTTTCAAATCTTTGGCAAATGGGTAGCCCGCTCCGTTGCCAAAAATAAACTCGTTAATCATCTCACTGGAATGGTAACCGATCGCCAACGCGTAGGTGGTTGCGGCGTCATCCTAACGCTGGTTCTGTGACTGCAACCTCAATTGAAGCCGCAGAAGATTCCGCTGCTTGGCTTTCTCAAGCTCACTGCCAAGTTTCTCCGTTGTAGGACCTAAAGGGCGGGAACGCGCAAGCCACCAGGACCCAAACGCTTTCCGTATGTACTCGAAATCCACATCTTGAAGCTTGCAATTCGACAGCGCATGGGTGCAGTTGAAGCCGGTGTTTAAACCAGGCCCGGCAACCGAATAGCCGAGCCAAAACATGGCGAGCCGGTAGTCGGGCCACACAGTTGCCTCACGTATGACCCACCCAAATTCGGGAAGCCGGTAGATGACGCGGATGGTCGCTACGGTCGTAGGCTGTTTAAACGGCTCGACCAAAAGTTCTTGCCCCCCTTGGACCCCAAAGAACAAGCTCTCGTACGAGCGAGCGTCGCGGATCCGCTTTTCGTCATAATTGCGCGCCGCTGCAACCTCGTCCTCAATTGCCTGCACAATCCAAGAAACAACTTGCCGCTGAGGCTCTGGCGGCGCACTGAGACCGGAAGCGGTCCCATCAGGCCCTCCCCCGGTCAACCTACACGGCCAGCCAAGAACAGTGACCAGCAGCAAGCAGAGCATCCACGTCCTGCGTTGCCAGTCCATAAGGTCTCCTCACCTTACATTGTAGATGGGGATCCACACGTCGGCGCCACCGGGAACGTCACCCAGCCTAACCAGGTTTCAAAATGGACCGTAACTCGCAACAGGGGTCCTCCCGTTCAAGTATCTGGGTTGCGCAATCCGGTTCGCGCCGCTCAGAGGACCGACCCGAATGAAAAAGTTCAGGGGACCATTTGGGTCACCACCCGCTGTTATCGCTTCCATTGCGGCCTTGATTGAACCCCCGAACGCAGCGGTCTCTCTGTCGAAATCACCCACTGCCGAAGATGCCGTAGTGTTCTGGCTGTTTGCCGGTTCGATGTTAAGCCTCATCCTACCGATAGCAACTCTACCTTCACGTAGCCCCTTCAGGCTAGCTAGGTCGGGTCTTCCCGTAATGCCTGCTTGCCGACGGGGAGTTCCGGGCTTGTTTTAGATGACCTGCACAAGCTCTTGCACCCTCGCAAAGATTGCCGCTTCTTCGGCTTTCCGCGCTTCCAGGCTGTCAGGGCGGTTCTTAGCCCCGCCGCTCGTAGAGCTCGCATCCGCTACCGCCCTCCCCATCTCGTCCACCGACGCGCGGTGAAGCAGTGGCGTTGAGAATCTTGCACGGGGGCAAAACGATCCAAATCCCCGGCGCTTTGTTGCCACTCCAAGATCTGTCGGTCTCCGGCCGTGGACGCAAGCCTCCGATCCAACCCGTTGCTTTGCAGCGCAATCATTTGGTTGGCCAAATCCGAAGTGTAGCCGAACTCTCCACGCAGAGGAGGTGCTTCCCAAACCCTTCGTACGATCCGCGAAGAGATCCGCGGTACCGCCAGCAAAAGGGACCATGCGTTCCAAGACGTCTGAAGAGTCTGAGAGACCCCAGAGCCATCGCGCTAGAATGTACCAGGATTCCACTTCCTCAGCGTCCGGCCCGACTCCGAAGGAAGCGCCAACAGGTTCTCCGCATCAGGCGTTCACCGCCTGACGGAAAAATTCAAGATTCGTGGGCTCCTCAGGCCCCCAAACAAACCGTTTCTACCACCTCCTTCCCTCCTCCCGAAAGCGCCCCCCGTTGATCTCAGTTTTCTCGTCCTGGGTGGGCGTGCTCGACTCGCCCACGTCCCCCTCCACTTCCTCAATAAAACAATGGCCGCAGGAGGGACAGTGGTAGCGAAACCAGTGCACAGCGAAGAGACCGGGGCGAAAAACCGGCTCCCCGCACGATCGACAACGAATGTTATTGATAAGGCGCTGATGCAGCATGAGCACGCCAAAACCAATCACCAGGTAAATCCCACCCCACAAATAAGGAAACCACGGGACGTGTGGCTGCCCAAACAAAGAAATTGCGGTGGCAGTAGCGACAAAGTAAACGAGGACGAAAAAAGGTACGACCAAATGTGCCAGCCACAGCTCTCCGCGTTCGGTTCGTGCAGTGGCGCGAAGCCACGCGCTGGTGTCTTCAACAATAGAGGAGAAAATGGAATTGATCCTGGTAGCCATGCCTCACCGCCGTATAGACCGATTTTGCGAATGCTCCCAGAAACCGCCGTATCGAAAACGAAGTGTACGCCTTCCTCTCCAGCATGTAAACACCTTCGCCTTTCCCTAAAAGGAGGACGCCCGAGGGACGCTCCCCTAGCAGTAAAAGCTCGGTTCCTCCCACAAGAGGGTACACGCCCAGTTGGTGCAACAGCGACATAAATGGAACACCTGGCACGACAACTCCATCCGAAATACCAACTCCAGCGCCAAGCCCGCCGCCAATTCCGGTCTGCAGGTAAATCCGTAGATCAAAGGGCGAGAAGCTTAAATAGAGACCAGTCTCGGCAAATACCAACGTTTGGCTCCCAAGAAAAAAACCGGCGAAGACAAATATCGCCGCACCTTCCCTCGCTGCCTCGGGCCGCCACCGCAGTTCCTCTGGCGTCGCTGCCCGCATGCTGGGAGGCGCAGGGGTGGGGAAAAGGATCGGTGTTTGCAAAGCTGGAATGACCCCGACAAGCCCCTGCAGCTTGGCAAGGTTTGCCGCTTCTTCGGCCTTCCGCGCTTCCGGGCTGTCAGCGCGGTTCTTAGCCCCAGCGCTCGTAGCGCTCGCATCCGTTACCGCCGTCCCCATCTCGTCCACCATCCCCGTAGGGTCTATGCGATTCACCGGGTTGTTGCGCACGTAAGCATAGAGATTAAAGCTCTGCGGACTGGCTGGCTCACCACCCCGCACATCGGGTCCCAAAAAACGCCCCACGTTCGGGTTGTAGTCCCGCGCATCCCGGGAGTCAAAGTTTCCCACCGGGGCTCTGGCTCCGAAACTCCTCCCCAATCCGCGCTGACCCAGGGGCAATTTACAGCGCTCCGAGAAACGCCGCCACGCTGTCCTCCAGCGCTTTGAGGTGGTAACCCCCTTCCAGCACGGCCAGGAGGGGCTTTCCGGCAGCAGCCTCCGCCAAAAGCTTGCCGATCCGCGCAAAACCAGCGGTGGTCACGGCCATTCCCCCTAAGGGATCGAGTTCATGGGCATCGAAGCCCGCGGAAACCAGCCAGAGCTCAGGGGTCATGGTTTTCGCGAGCTCTTCCAAACCGTAGCTGAGCGCCCCCACGTAGGTGTCGTCATCGGCTCCGGCAGCAAGGGGAAAGTTGCGGGTAAAGCCGCGCCCTTGGCCCACGCCAACTTCGTCAGCTCCGCCGGTTCCCGGGTAAAAGGGGTAGCGGTGCACCGAGAGGTAAAACACATCGTCACGGCGGTAGAAAAGCTCCTGGGTCCCGTTTCCGTGGTGGACGTCGAAGTCCACAATGGCCACCGGCCCTAGACCCCGCGAGCAGGCGGCCTCGGCCACCACCGCCACGTTGTTGAAAAAGCAAAACCCCATGGCCTGGGAACGGGTGGCGTGGTGCCCCGGTGGGCGGATGGCTGCAAAAACGCGGGAGGCTTCTCCCATCCGGAGGCGCTCCAGGCCCTCCAGCGCGCAAGCTACCGCTGCCACCGCCGCACGGTAGGTGCCCGGGGAAATGGGGTTGTCGGCGGAGTCAAAGAAGGCCGGGGCGCGCTCGCAAGCCTTTCGCAACCGTTCCGGCAGGCTGGGATCATGAATGCGGGTGACCGCTTGCAAAACCGCCGCCTCGTTGACCTCTGGAGTTTCCTCCCGGAACCCCGCCCGGCGGGAGCCGGCCAGGGCCGCATCCAAACGCGCCACCCTTTCCGGATGGCCAAAGGTGGTCACGTGGCCTCGACAGTCAGGATGGGTCAAACAAAGCCCGAATCCGCTCACGGCCCTTAAGCTAGCACGCCAGCGCTGCAAGCTAAAGGCGCCTCCCTTCCGATAGTCGCCACCATCGGTTACCCTAAGGCCCCATGACGGGGACCAAGTCCCAAAACGCCCTTCGCGTTGTCGCCAGCCTGCTGGTGGCCGTGCTTCTCCTGTGGTTTTTCTTCCGCAAGGTCTCGCTGCGGGACGTTGGCGAGGTTTTGGCGGCGGTGCGACTCGGGCCCCTTTGGGCAGCGGTGAGCCTGGCCTTGATCTCGTACGGGGCCCGGGCCTGGCGTTGGGGTTTGCTGCTGCGGGGCGTGGGCAAGCCTCGCTACACCACGCTGGCTGGTTGCACTGCTGCCGGCTTTGCCACGTCCACGGTGCTGCCCGCCCGCCTGGGCGAGCTGGTGCGCCCCCTGCTGCTCTCCGCCCGGGCAGGCTTGCCTCCCGCGGCCACCTTAGCTTCCATCGTTGCGGAAAGGCTTTTGGATCTCCTCACGGTGGTTTTTCTTTTTGCCTTGGCGCTTTTAACAGGAAGGCAGGGGCAAGAGGCCCTGCTGCCCTCGCTTTTGTGGACCTTGGCCACGGTGGCAGCGTTAGGAACAGCTTTAGTGATCCTCGTTAAGGCCCGAGAAACCATCGTCGCCTGGCTTTCAGCCCGGGCAACAGGGCGCTGGGGCGAGCGGTTGGTGAGCTTTGCCCGGGAGGTCTTGCTGGGCCTTTCCTTCTGGGGCGATTTGCGGCACGCTCTGAGCCTGGTTTTTGCAAGCCTTTTGACCTGGGGTTTGGCCATTTTGCAAGTGGCGGTGACCGCCCAGGCCTTTGGCAACACCTTGAGTTTGCGGGAAGCCACCCTGGTTCTTGCGGTTAGCGTGGTGGGTTTGGCGGTGCCCACCCCTGGAGGGGTGGGCGGCTTTCACGCCGCCACCCAGTTTGCCCTGGTGACCATTGCCGTTTGGCCGTTGCCGCAAGCCACGGCCTTTGCCCTCCTGCATCACGCTATTTGCTTTGTTCCCGTGACCTTAGTGGGTTTCGGGTATATGCTGGTGGTGGGCTTTTCCTGGCGAGAGCTGCGCCGGGACAAGCCCTGAGGTGGAGCGTGCGTTGTCCTTACTGCGGCCATGGGGAGGATCGGGTGGTAGACTCCCGGGAGCTGGCGGACGGCACCCAGGTGCGCCGCCGGCGGGAATGCCTGGCCTGCGGCCAGCGCTACACCACCTATGAGCGCATCGAGGAGTCCCCGGCCCTGGTGGTCAAGCGCGACGGCCGCCGGGAACCTTACAACCGTGCCAAGGTCATTGCTGGCTTGATTCGAGCTTGCGAAAAGAGGCCGGTGAGCATGGCCGATATGGAAGCCATGGCCGACAAGGTGGAAGCGCTCATCAACCGCAAGAACAACCGGGAGATCTCCTCGCGGGAAATTGGCGAGGTGCTGATGGAAGAGCTGCGTAAGCGAGACCAGGTGGCGTACGTGCGCTTTGCTTCGGTGTACCGGCGCTTTCAAGACCTGGAGGAGTTCCATCAGGAGCTGGAACGCCTGCGGAAGCTTGAAGAGGTATGAAGCGAAGGGTTTCCTTTGGCGTGGAGCTGGTTCACTTCCGCCGGCAGCTGCGGGAAGTTCTGGAGCAGGTGGCTGCCGTCCCCACGGGGGGTTTTTACCCGCTAGTGGACGTGGCTGCCACCGATCACGAAATCGTGGTGCGGGTAGACCTCCCCGGCGCAGAACCCAGCTCGCTGAGGGTTGAAGTTGCAGGCAAAGAGCTGAAGATTTCCGGGGAAAAACCGGCACCGGCACCCGGTCGCCGTTACTTCCAGGTGGAGCGCTCCTACGGGCCGTTTTTGCTGGAGGTGGCGCTTCCCGAGAAGGTGCAAGGCCAGAAAGGGCGAGCTAGCTTCAAAAGTGGGGTGTTGGAGGTGCGGCTGCCCAAGGAGCAGGAGCTCCCGCCCCAACCCATCCCCATTCCGGTACAAACAGGAGAGCCATGAGCGAGAAAAACCCTAAACCCGAAGAGACCATCCCCATTCCCGACGTGCTGCCCGCGGTGGCGCTGAAGGACGTGGTGCTTTTCCCCTACGTCATGATTCAGCTTTCCATCGGCCGCCCCCGGTCGGTGGCGGCGGTGGACGTGGCTGCCGCTTCCGACCGGCTCTTCGTGGTGCTCACCCAAAAGGACCCCACCCAGGAAAACCCCTCCCCCGACGACCTCTACCGGGTGGGAACGGTGGTGGCCATTACCCGCATGGTGAAGCTCCCCGACGGCTCCATGCGCATCCTGGTGCAGGGGGTCACCCGGGCCCAGGTGGAGTACTTCGTGGAGGAAGACCCCTTCTTCCGGGTGCGCATCACCAGGCTGGACGAGCCACCCACCGATCACAACGACCTGGAAGTGGAAGCCTTCATCCGCACCATTCGCGCCAACCTGGAAAAGGTGGCGGAGCTGGGCAAGCAAATTTCCCCGGAGGTCATGCTCATTGCCGCGCAGCTGGA
Organism: Thermoanaerobaculum aquaticum; assembly: GCF_000687145.1. Classification (NCBI taxonomy): domain Bacteria; kingdom Pseudomonadati; phylum Acidobacteriota; class Thermoanaerobaculia; order Thermoanaerobaculales; family Thermoanaerobaculaceae; genus Thermoanaerobaculum; species Thermoanaerobaculum aquaticum. Next base: position 42,038 of record NZ_JMFG01000020.1, on the reverse strand, counting down.
GGATGGCGCCCGCCTGGCGGACTTGGTGGCCTCCAACCTCAACTTGAAGCCCGCCGATGCGCAAAAGGTCCTGGAGGCCATGGACCTGAAGGCCCGCTTGCGCATCGTCAACGAGTTTCTGGAGCACGAGATCGCACTTTTGGAAGTGCAACGGCAGATCGCCTCGCAAGTGCAGGGGGAAATGGACAAAACCCAGCGGGAGTACATGCTCCGCCAGCAGCTCAAGCAAATCCAGAAGCAGCTGGGCGAAACCGACGATGTGGAAGCGGAAATTGCCCGCTACCAGGAAATGATGTCGCAAAAAAAGCTCTCCGACGAGGCCCGGCAGGAGGCGGAAAAGCAGCTGCGGCGCCTGCGCATCACCTCCCCGGAGTCGGCGGAGGCTTCGGTTATTCGCACCTACCTGGACTGGCTTTTGGGCCTGCCCTGGGGGATTTACTCGGAAGACAACCTGGATTTGGAAAACGCCCGAGAGGTGCTGGACCAGGACCACTACGACCTGGAAAAGATCAAGCAGCGGATCATTGAGTTCCTGGCGGTGCGCAAGCTCAAGCCGGAAGGGAAAGGCCCGATCCTTTGCTTTGTGGGCCCACCGGGGGTGGGGAAAACCTCCCTGGGCCGCTCCATCGCCCGGGCTTTGGGGCGCAAGTTCGTGCGCATTTCCCTGGGCGGGGTGCACGACGAAGCGGAAATCCGCGGCCACCGCAGGACCTACGTGGGGGCGCTGCCCGGCCGCATCATTCAAGGCATCAACCAGGCCGGCACCGCCAACCCGGTGTTCATGCTGGATGAAATTGACAAGATCGGCGCCGACTTTCGGGGTGATCCCTCCGCTGCCCTCTTGGAGGTTTTGGACCCCGAACAAAACTCCTCCTTCCGCGATCACTACCTGGACGTGGCCTTCGACCTTTCCCGGGTCCTTTTCATTGCCACCGCCAACGTCACCGAAACCATCCACCCGGCCTTTTTGGACCGCATGGAAGTGCTGCGGCTTTCCGGTTACACCGAGGAAGAAAAGCTGCACATTGCCTTCCGCCACCTCATCCCCAAACAGCTGGAGGAAAACGGGCTCCCCCCCGAAGCTGTGGTCTTCACCAAGAAGGGCGTGCAGTTCCTCATTAGCCGCTACACCCGGGAAGCCGGGTTGCGCAACCTGGAGCGGGAAATCGGCGCCATCTGCCGGAAGGTGGCCACCAAGCTGGCGCAGGGAAAGCCCGTGCGGGTGCGCGTGACCCCCAGGCAGGTGGAAAAGTTCCTGGGGCCGGTGAAGTTCCTCCCCGAAACCCAGCTCCGGGACCATCAGGTGGGGGTGGCCACCGGGCTTGCCTGGACACCGGTGGGCGGGGACATCCTCCACGTGGAAGCCCTGGCCCTCCCCGGCAAAGGGGAGCTGCGGCTTACCGGCCATCTGGGGGAGGTGATGAAGGAATCGGCGCAAGCGGCCGCTTCCTACCTCCGTGCCAACGCCGCCACCTTTGGCATTCCCCCTGAGTTTTTCGAAAACCACTCCTTCCACGTACACGTGCCCGCCGGAGCCATCCCCAAGGATGGCCCTTCCGCCGGCATCACCGTGCTGGCAGCCCTGGCTTCCGTGGCTTCGGGAAGACCGGTGCGCCGGGATTTAGCCATGACCGGGGAGATCACGCTCCGTGGCCAAATTCTGCCGGTGGGGGGCATTAAGGAAAAGCTCCTGGCCGCTCTTCGGGCCGGTATTTTCGAGGTTTGCATCCCCAAGGAAAACCAGCGGGACCTCACCGAGCTTCCCCCGCCCTTGCGCCGCAAGCTCACCGTCCACCTGGTGGAGGAAGCCGGGGAGGTGCTCAAGCTGGCCCTGCTCCCCCGCCCCGAGGCCCCTCAGGTCCCGGTGGCTGCCCCGGCAACTGAGGCTTCCCAGCCGGGAGCCGAAAGCACCCCATGAGCTGGCAAGCAATCAAAGAAAGACTTGCCCACGCCCTGGGTCACCACCAATCCCCGAACATCCTGGCGGCCTCCTGGGCTTGCGGGGTGGCCATCAGTCTTTCGCCGTTTTTGGGCTTGCACACCGTGCTGGCTCTGGCTTTGGCCTTTGCCTTTCGCCTCAACAAGGTGGATGTTCTGCTCGGCACACTGCTCATCAACCCCTGGACGCTGGCGCCCTACTCGCTGGTGGCGGTTTCCTTGGGAAAGCTCATCACCGGAAAAGCCATGCCCTTCACCACCCACCTTCCCCACCCCACGGACCTCCTGGACGGGTCCTTCTGGCGGGCGCAGGAGGCGGCGGTGGCACCCCTGCTCCTCAATTGGACGGTGGGGGCTTCCCTCTGCTCGCTGGTAGGCGGGACCGCCGTTTACCTGGCCGTGCGTTTTCTCGCCGCCCGCCGGAGGAGAGCACTACCGCCAGCTGCCTCCCCCGCCGAGCCGTAGCTTTTTAGAAAGCCAAGGTGCCCAGTTTTTGCTTGTGATTGCGGCACAAACCCACTAAAGCGCTTCCCGGGTTTTCCGGAAGTACTCGATGGTGCGGGAAAGCCCCGTCCGCAGCGGTACCCGCGGCTCCCAGCCCAGGAAAACGCGAGCTTTGGTGATGTCGGGCTGCCGCACCTTGGGGTCGTCCACCGGCAGCGGGCGAAACTCGATGGGCGAGGAGGAGCCGGTGAGCTCCTTGATGACCTGTGCAAACTCCAGCACGGTCATCTCCTGCGGGTTGCCCAAATTGATGGGCTCGGTGATTTCCGAAAAAAGCACCCGCACCACGCCCTCGATGAGGTCGTCCACGTAGCAAAAGGAGCGGGTTTGGCTGCCATCCCCGAAAACCGTCAACGGTTCACCGGCCAGCGCCTGGCAAATGAACGCCGGCACCACCCGCCCGTCGTTGCGGCGCATGCGCGGCCCGTAGGTGTTGAAGATGCGCACGATGCGGGTCTCCAGGCGGTGGTAACGGTGGTAGGCCATGGTCATGGCTTCGGCGAAGCGCTTGGCCTCGTCGTAAACCCCCCGGGGGCCCACCGGGTTGACGTTCCCCCAGTAGCTCTCGGGCTGGGGGTGCACCAACGGGTCGCCGTAAACCTCGGAAGTGGAGGCCAACAGGAATCGAGCTCCTTTGGCCTTGGCCAGACCAAGAGCCTTGTGGGTACCCAGCGAGCCCACCTTCAGCGTTTGAATGGGCAGCTCCAGGTAGTCAATGGGGGACGCCGGCGAGGCAAAGTGCAGCACAAAGTCCACTGGCCCCGGCACGTGAATGTAGTTGGTCACGTCGTACTTGATGAAGGTGAAGCCGTCCACGCCAAAGAGGTGCTCCACGTTGCTCAAGGAGCCGGTGAGGAGGTTGTCAATGCAAACCACCTCCATGCCTTCCGAAAGCAGCCGCTCACAAAGGTGCGAGCCCAAAAAGCCCGCCCCGCCGGTAACCACCGCCCGCGCTTTCCGCATGCTACGCCTCCGGGCTAGGATTATGCCTCAACCTTGGGCCCACCCAAGGATGGGCAGCTGTCGGTGCTTTTTTCCGAGCACCTGCAGGCCAGGCGCCGACTTCGGGTAACCCCTTGCCTTTCGCCCGCCATGGGTGCAAACTGAATGACGGTTCATTCGCCCGCCAAGGCGGGAGAACCGGAAGGGAGGTCGGCCGTGGCGTACCAAGTGGACATGAGGGACGTGAAGTTCCAGCTCTTCGAGTGGCTGCCTACGGAAAAGCTTTTGCAAACCGAGCGCTTTTCCCAGTGGGCTAAAGGGGACCTGGAAATGGTCCTGGAGGAGGCGTACAAGCTTGCCGCCGAAGTGCTGGCACCCACCAACAAGGAAGGCGATCGTGTGGGGGCCAGGTTTGTGGACGGGAAGGTGGTGATGCCACCCAGCTTCCGCGACGCCTACCAGAAGCTGTGCGAAGGCGGGTGGATTTCCTGCATCAACTCCCCCGAGTTTGGCGGCATGGGGCTGCCGGAAGTGGTGGGCACCGCCATCAACGAGTTCTTCTTTGGTGCCAACATTTCCCTTTCGCTCACGGCTCTCCTCACCCGCGGCGCCGGTTACCTCATCGAAAAGTTCGGTACCGGCGAGATGCGGCAGCTTTTCGTGGAAAAGATGTACTCGGGCCAGTGGGGCGGCACCATGTGCCTCACCGAGCCGCAGGCCGGCTCCGACGTGGGCGCTTCCAAAACCCGGGCGGTGAAGCAAGAAAACGGCCGCTACCTGATTTCCGGCGAAAAGATCTTCATCACCTCCGGCGACCAGGACCTCACCGAAAACATCATCCATTTGGTCCTGGCCCGTACCCCCGGCGCTCCCGCCGGCACTGCAGGGCTTTCGTTGTTTGTGGTGCCCAAGATCCGCGTCAACCCCGACGGCTCCCTGGGCCAACCCAACGACGTGCAAACCGCCGGCATTGAGCACAAGCTGGGCCTCCACGGCTCCCCCACCTGCTCGCTGGTCTTCGGCCCCAACAACCAGTGCGAGGGCTTTTTGCTTGGGGAAGAGCTGCAAGGGATGAAGCTCATGTTCCACATGATGAACCCCGCCCGTATTGAGGTGGGGTTACAAGGGGAGGCCCTGGCTGCCGCCGCCTTCCAGGAAGCCTGGCAGTACGCCAAGGTCCGCCTCCAGGGCCGGCACTGGACCCGCCTCAAGGACCACGACGCCCCCCAGGTGCCAATCATTGAGCACCCGGACGTGCGCCGCATGCTGTTTACGTCCTACGCCTACGTGCAGGCCATGCGGGCCCTTTTGATGCAAACTTCGTACTACATTGACATGACCCGGGTCACCGAAGGGGAAGAGCAGGAGCGCTATCAGTCTTACGTGGAGGTGCTCACCCCCATTTGCAAGGCCTGGGCTTCCGACTGGGGCTTCAGGGTTACCGAATGGTGCTTGCAGGTGTTTGGCGGCTACGGCTACACCCAGGAGTACCCGGCGGAGCAGTACCTGCGGGATGCCAAGATTGCCTCGATTTACGAGGGCACCAACGGCATCCAGGCCCTGGACCTGGTGGCCCGCAAGCTGCCGGCCAAGGGCGGCAAGCCCATCCGCGAGCTTTTGGGGCAAGCGGAAGCCACCTTCAAGAAGCTGCGCAACGACCCCCAGTTCATGGAGCCGGCCTGGATGCTGGGCGCCGCCCTCAAGCAAATTGAGGACATCTCCAAGGGCCTTACCAAGCGCCCCGATGCGGTCATGGTTGTGCTTTTGAACTCGGTGCCGTTTTTGGACATGATCGGCGACGTGCTGGGTGGGCACTTCCTCCTCGACCAAGCCAGCATTGCCCGGGAAAAGCTCTGGGCCCTGTGCAAGGAGGCGGGGGTGGACCCCAAAGACGAGGTGGCCTACAAGCAGTTCTTGGCCGACAACGCCGACGCGGCTTTCTACCACAACAAGGTGCAGGCCGCCATTCACTTTGCCTACCGGGTGCTGCCCAACGTCACGGCTCGGGCGGTGGCCATCCGCGCCGGCGAAATGGGCCCCATGGAGGCCGTCTTATAGCAGTGACAGTTTTGTTCACACGTTTTACTGCCACGCCCGCGCAAGCGGGCGTGATTTTTGCAAATCGCTGCTGGGGGTTTTACATTGCGCGTTGGGGGTGCACATGAAGCGTGTGCTTTTCTTCCTCACTTTGGCTTGTTCGGCTTCCAGCTGGGCCCAGCTTATCACCAACGGCGGTTTTGAAGCCGGCAACCTTACCGGCTGGGCCACCGGAGGCACCAACCGGGTGGGTGTCATTGCCGCCACCGGCGTTACTCCCAACATCGCGCCCTACGAGGGCACGTACTTTGCGGTGCTGTCCACTGGTCCCGGAAGCACGGGTGGCGCGCTCACGTCTCTAGATGGGTACGGCGGGAGCAACGAGGACGATCTGGCAACGCTTTCGACCTCATTTACCGTGACCACGGCTCCGGTGAGCCTCTCCTTTGCGTTTGCGTTTCTCACCAGCGAGCAAAACTGGGGCCCCCAATATGACGATCTTTTTGATGTTACCCTACGGCGTGAAGCGACCCCGGCAAGTACCGGATTTCCCCTCGTGCGGGGGAGCGTGCTCAAGCCCGTGACCGGTAACTCCCCATGGTCTGACTTTGGTCCTTACGATGGCGTTTCGTACACCTTCACCTCTGGTGGACCCATCACCAACACCGTGGTCGACGATGGCCGCACCGCTTGGACCAAGGTTTGCGTCACCGTTGACCTGCCCGGGACCTACACCCTGCAGTTTCGGGTGGCGGACCAAGGCGATGCCTTTTACGATTCGGCGCTTTTGGTGGACGCGGTGGAGGTGCCTTCCACCTGTGCGCTGGCGTCCAGCCAGCTCACCTCTACCAGCGGTGCAGTTACCGAATGGAAAGGTGGGAGCCTGCAGTACACCCCTGTGGATAGCCGCGAACCTGCTCTTGCCGACAGCCCGCCGGTGATGGCTTTCGTTTCGTCGGGCAACATCACTGGCGACAACCCCGGCGCCCAAGAGCAGATCTTTGTCCACGATGGCTTGAGCTACCAGAGGCTTACCAGCGCCACCTCGGGGAGCTTTTCCCACCCTGCCCTCACAGCCAACGGCCGCTTCGTTGCTTTTGCTTCCACTGCCAACCTCACCGGCCAAAACGCCGATGGCAACTGGGAAATCTTTCGGGTGGACCGGCAAACCCTGGCCACCACCCAAATCACCAACACCTCCCCACCCTGTGAGAACCGTGCCCCCAGCATTGCCGGAGATGCAGCTGGCGACGTCATTGCCTTCACCACCACCTGTTCCCTGCCCGGTTTTGCCAACCCCGATGGGAACGTGGAGCTGGTGGCGTGGGACGGGGCTTCCTTTGCCGGGACCAGCACCAGCGGATGCCAAAACTACGCGCCAGCGGTGGCCCGACAGCAGTCCCGGTACGTGGCTTTTATTTCCACCTGCAACCTCAGCGGCACCAATGCCGATGGCAACCCGGAGGTTTTCCGGCGGGACCGGCAAACCAACAGCTTCCTGCAAATTACCAACACCGCCGATCCGGTAGCTCAGGATGTTCCCAGCATTGCCAGCAGCGGGAGCGCTGTTCTGTTTGCCTCCAACGGCAACTTTGCGGGGAGCAACGCCGACGGTAGTTATGAACTCTTCAAATGGCAAAGCCCCGCCACCATCACCCAGGTTTCCAACGAGCCGAATACCGTGGCCTACATTTCCGGGAAGCTGGACGATGCTGGCGTTTGGGCCGTAGGTGAGCGGTTGGATTTCACAACCTTTAGCTTTGAAACGCGGGTTTTCTATATGTCATCGCTAGGGAACGGAAACCCGGTTTTTTCGGCCACGGATCCGCTTTTGCCCACCATCGCCGCCGGCGCGAATATTCGCCGCATTGCCCTGCAATCCCAAAGCAACCTCACCGGCGGCAATCCAGATGGGAATGTGGAGGTCTTTGAGGTAACCACCAGCGGGGCCTATCGGCGCATCCTCTGCGCCCAACCTGATACCGCCATCCCCGATAACAACGTCAACGGCGTTACCGACACCATAGCCTCGGCACTCACCGGCACCGTGGCCGATTTGGACCTGTGGGTGCAAATCACCCACACCAGGGTTTCGGATTTGCAGGTGCAGCTCACCTCCCCCGCCGGCACCACGGTGCTCTTGGTGGACCGGCCGGGCCTCCCCGGGGCTGGGTGCAACGGTGACAACGTGGACGCGGTGTTGGACGATGAAGCTACGCAGCCGGCCGAGACTCAGTGCCTGAACCTTCCCGCCCTTTCCGGCTACCTGGTGCCCAACAACCCCCTTTCCAGCTTTGACGGCCAAAACGCCAGCGGAAACTGGACTTTGAGGGTGTCTGACCAAGCCAAAAAGGAAAACGGCACCCTCCAGCGTTGGTGTTTGGCGTTTCAACTGAACTAGGAGGCGCTATGAAAAGGCTTGCCCTCTCGCTGGCCTTGCTGGCTATTGCAGTTCCCCTGGGGGCGCGATCCCCCAACGGGCAACGGGACAGCTTTGGCTACCGGGTGGAGGACACCACCACCTCTTACTGCAGCTACCAATGGGTGGTGGTTTCCGGCTCGCCTCTGGTTTTCGCCGCTCCTTACGCTTCCCCCGGGGATCCCCAGGCTTTCGACGACGGCGGTGCCGTGGTTCCCCTTTCTGCTCCCTTTGAGTTTTACGGTCGCTCCTACTCGTCGGTGGTGGTTTCACCCAACGGGTATGTGGGTTTTGCCGGCGCGCTGGAGCAGGAGGACGGGCGGGACTTCAGCAACGATCCGGTAGGATCCGTCCCTTCCTTTCAGTTCGCTTCTGGTTCCCCGCGGTTTGCCACACCCGCAAGGGTTTTCGTCTACCACGACGACCTGGAGGTAGGCCCTGCCGGCCAAGTCGTCACAGGCTTCTTCCCCACCTGCCCGCGGGTTTCCGAAAGTCTGGGGGTAGAACCCTGCACGGTGGTGAGCTGGGAGGGCATGCGGCGGGTTGGAGCCAGCGAGAGTTTTTCCTTTGAGCTGGTGCTTTACCACCAAAGCGGGCAAATGGCCCTCCAGTACCAAAGCGTGGACGCCAGCGGGGGCGGTTCCGCCACGGTGGGCCTTCAGGACCACCACGCCCAGGTTGGTCTGGGCTACCACTTCAACGCCGCCGGTGGCCTTGCCCCTGGGCTTGGCGTTTGCTTTTTCTCCCCGCGCTTTCCCCCCGGAGGTCCGATGTCGGATTTGGAGCTCAGCCAGAGTATGCCTTCCCCACCTCCGGAAAGCGGCCCCTTTGATGTGCCGCTGCATTTGGGGAACTTCGGTCCATCCCCGGCGGAAAGCACCGCGGTTACCTTGACGTTGCCTTCCGGTGTGAGCTATGCCGGCGATAGCTGCGGCGGCACCTTTTCCGATGGGACCTGGGAGGTGGGGTGGCTTTCCGAGCGCCAAGGGGTTACCTGCACCGTTTCTTTGGTCAACAACGCCGGCGGCACCGTCACCTTCAGCGCCAGCTCCACCGCTGCCGACCCCAATGCTGCCAACAACGCGGTGCAGGTGGAGGTGCCGGTGGCAGATGACGGCGATGGAGTGGCCCGGGAGGTCGAGAACAGTTACCCCGGTGGAGACGGCAGGCCTCCCTTTGCCCCAGGGGACGGCAACGGCGATGGCATTCCGGACAGCCAACAACCCCACGTGGCCACGCTGCCACTGGCTTCCGGCAAGGGGTATTTAACCGTGGAAATTATGCAAGGTTGCGGGCAACTGCAATCGGTAGCCACCCTTTTAGAGACGGCGCTTTCCGTCCCCGACCGGGACTACGACTTCCCCCTGGGTTTGGTGCGCTTCAACGTGCCTTGCCCTCACGCTACCGTGAAATTGCTGTTTCATAGGTTGGGGAGCGTTGATAGGACCTACCGGACCGGAGGCTCTGCCCTAGCAACGCCATGGCTCACCCTGGTGCAGGCCACGTTTATTCGCGAGCGCGGTATCTTTGGTGTGATTTTGCCGCTTTCGGAAAACACCCCCGGCGACAACAACCCCCAGGCCGGCGTGCAGCATGTGGGCGGCCCGGCACGCCGGGCTCCAGCGGGCCAACGGTAGCGGCTGAGCGGGCGATAGTGATGAAAGAAGCTGCGGTTAGAAGCTAACCACCGTGTGGAGTTCGCCGTCGCGGTTCAGTTCGACGCTTCGCCATTGACGGGTTCGCTCCCCTTGCGCGGTAAAGCCCTGAACGGAAGAGCGCTCCCCATCCCAGGTGACCACCAGCGTCGGTGCCGGGGATACGCTCGCCGATGTGGTAGTGGCTACGTTTTTCTTTTGAAACAGCGCCACCAGCTCAGGAGTGACGGGGATTTTGATGGCAATGGCGGTCTGTCCAGCCCACACCTCGCCCACCCACGCCGCTACCGCCAGCACTCCTGCCACCAACGCTTTCCTTCCAAAGCCTACCATTGCCCCATCCTCCCGCTGGAGGTAGAAGCGAAAAGCGTGCCATCGGGACAGACATCACAACATGTTGATCAGCAGTAAGTTACCGATAGGTCAGGCGTTCAACGTCGGGGTGATAGTGTCCGTTTTTCAAACATACTTCAGGGGCCAGGAAAACAGTGAAGCGCTGGCGCCTCTTTGGAAGCTGAAGAATGAACGATTTTCGGACACAGGGAGGCGGAGGAGAGAGCGGAAACTCCTATTCCTCAGGGGTTCGCCACGATGTCCTGGTCAAAGAGGAACCCCTCCAGGAGCACAGGGCGTTCGCCGAGCTTCTGCTCCCCGCGCCAGGCCTGGAGGAGGTACGTGCCGGGTTCCAGCTGGTCGAACCGGAAGTAACCGAAAGCGTCGGTCTCCTGGGAGGCTACCTCGGTGCCCCTGGAAAGGAGAACCACCCGTGCCCCAGCAACGCCAACGCCGTCGGTGGTGCGCACCTGCCCGGCAAAACCGTACAGTTGCCGCAGGGGAAAATCCACCCGGGTGATGGTGCCAGCAGCGACTTCCACCACGAACCGGCGTTGCACGGGAACAAGCTCTAGGGGCAACCGCTCGGGATCCAGCTCCACCTCGTAGACCCCTGGCGGAACGTTCCCGACAAAGAAGCTCCCATCGGCGGAAGTCACAGTGCCACCGAAGCCAACGACCTGCACCCGGGCACCCGCAAGGCTCACAGCCGGCGCTTTTCCTCTTACTAACAAACGTCCCGCAACACCACCCAGCTCCCGGCGCAGGGTGGTTTGGTCTGCGGCCACCAGCCTGCCCATGGCGTAGCCAAAATCCGCGGTAAGAGCAAGGAAAAGTCGCGGCTTCGGTTTTTCTCCCCCCAGCACCCGGGAGGGAATGCCCATGTACTGGGCCCGAAACCAAAGCCCCGACCACACCGGCGCCGACGCCTCAGCGTATGCAGCTGAAAAGCCCCCGGAAGTCTGAATCCCCACGCGAAGCCTTGGCAGGCGAAAGCTCTCAGGTCGGTTCCCTACGGTCAATGTGAGGCGGTCACTGCCCTCCCCCCCTCGCTCCCAGGTGCCCCGTAGCTCCAGGGGCCAGGAGGTGGGCATATCCCAGCCCACATCGTAAAGCTGCGAGTGGAAGTAGCTTGCGGACAGCCGCAGGCGGGGGTGGGGTTGCGAGGTGGCGGTGATGACGTAATCCCCCCACTGGTCGGGAGCAATGCGCAAGAAAAGCGCGCTCCCCAGCGACACCACCGCCGTGGGGCGAACCCACTGAACGTGCTCGGGCTCAAAGTCCAGCTTCCGGCTCCACAGCCCCAACTCCAGCCAGGAAGCAGGGTTGTAGCGCAGCTCCAGGGAGTAATCCCGCCGCACGCTGCCAACAGGTTGCAGGCGAAACGCTTGCGGTTGTTCAAAGGCACGGGCCAGAACGGCCCACTCGTTCTTCTGAAGCGTGCCTTCCCAGTTCCAGGCCCATTGCCCATCGGCTTGAGCTAAGGTCAGCGCCGTGAAGGCTTCGGGAAAGGCCTGCCAAGCGAGCCCTGCACCCGCTTGCCAACGGTTACCCACGGTTTGCACCATGGCTTCCGCCGTGAGGTTTTCCCCCAGGCCCCAGCGGATGGCCGAATAGGCCGCACCCTTACGGAGGCTACTGTCGTCCCCTAGCAAGCTGCGACCCAGTTGCCCTCCCATACCCCCGCCCATGACCAGCTCCAGCGAACCTCGTGGCAAAAGCCACCACGAGGTGGGCGTGGCCAGCCGGCGCACCTCCAGGGGTGCTAAGAGGTTGTGCCGATCGTAAATTTCAATTTCCACCGGCACGCTGGTTCGCCCGCCGGTAACGGGAACATCCAAAAACTCAAAGCGACCGGAAAGGCCCACCTGCTGGGAAGCCACCACCACGCCGTTGATGCGCAACTTCACAAAAGATCCCGGGGGCGCAGTTCCGCGGAAGTTGCGCGTGGCCGAGGTGGAAAAGCCGGTAAGCGAGCTCCAAGCTCCCAGGCTCGGCAACGGCCGGTTGCTCCAACCCACCCCGGCACCCACCAGGTCAAAGCCGGCAAGCACCGGGGAAAGCTGCACGTAGTTGCGGCCGAAAAAAGCAAACCACCGAGGCTTGCGGGTCACCCAGAGGAGCTCCCGTAACCTCGCTTCTCCATCGTTCCCCCGCTCCCCCAAAATCCGCCATTCGCCGTTCAACGCCCTTCCGGTGGCCCACGCGTTGCCGGTGGAAGAAAACCCCCTCCCCTCGGAAATTCCGCTCACGTCCAGGTGAACCGTGCCCAGGCTCCAGGCTGGGGCGCGAATTTCCGGTACAAGAGGAGCGGCCATCCGAACGGCTGTGGGCAGGGACCACGGAACATCAAGCGATAACGTCACCGTGGCAGGCTCAAAGGCCACATCGGTGCCGAGCCTTGCCTTCAGCACCCCCTGGCAAACGTAAGGCTCACCCTCCACCTGGCGGATCTCATCCAGCGGGATGGTGGTTTCCCCCAAAGGGGTCTTGATCCGGTAGCCAAGGGCAATGGCCTCGACGGTGGCCCCGGTAAACTGTGCAAAATCCGCCAGCCGGAGGCACATCTCCTGTTCCCACCGCAGCACCTCGGTTGCTCCCACCTCCCGCCCGCCCACTGTCACCAGAACCACCAGGGAAGCCTGGGAGGGCAGCGCCTGATCCCAGTCCAAAGCCCCACCGTGCGCTCCACCTAACCCCAAAAGCAGCGCCACGGTTGTCCTGACAACCTGGCAAAAAGAAGCGATTTTTAACCCGCGTCTTGAAGATCCCCGCGATCTGCCACTAATGGGCCCCATCACGGGCATCTCCCGAGGGAAGTTCAGGCACGATGAAGGGAACGACTTCGGCAATAGGAAGTGAGTCCACCTGGCCCGAAAGGTCCAACCAGTACTCTCCGGCGGGAAGGCTTTCGGCCAAAGGGAAAACGATTTTCCTTCTGGTTCCCGGGAGCACCGGGATATCGGGCACCAGGCCGGCCGCCACCGCCCCTGCGGGGACCACCACCGGCGAGGAAGGCGATTCCTGTACCTTAACGGTCCCCGCTTTGCCCGGAAACTTCTCCTTCGGCCACACTACAAACTGTACAGCAGGACGGACATGAGCGTTGCCGGTGCTTTCCAAATCCAAAAGCGCCATGGGCTTTTGAAAATAACCTGCATCGGCACAGTGAAAAATGGCCTTTCGTTCCACCGGCGGAACCCACACGTACACCCCCACCCCAATTCGCGCCAGGTTGCGGGTGGCAAACTCCTTGGTGTCCGGGGGCTGTTCGTCCAAGAAAATCATGGCCCGGTGCTCGCCCACCTCCGGTTTAACCCGGGGACGAACCAAAATGCGCAACGTCTGAAACTTCCCCGGTTCCACCACAAACTCCAGCGGGGTAATGAGCAGCCATTGGTCCGCCGACTGAGGCGTAGGGGGGATTACCTCCACGCGGTTGTGCTCGTCAAGACGCCAGTGCGCCACGCTTACCTTGAGTCGAATTGGATTGGTATCGAGGTTAACAACCTTCACGGCTTCCGCCGCTTGAGTACCCGTCAGGGTAATGTCAAGTCGGGGTGGAGAAATGGCGATGGCCCCCGCCAGCGCACACCCGGGCACAAGCGGCAGTAGAAAAGCCGGCCCCCGCCCCATCGTTACCTCGGGGTGACGGTTACGGTAAGGCTCCCCTGGAACTCCCCCGCCTCCGCCCTGGCGGGGTCCAAAAACACCAGAAGGTCCCCCTCCCACACCGCGCCTTCAGGTGTTTCCTGCACCAAGCGAAGGGGTAGGAGGTTGACCTGAACCGGAATGGCCTGACCCTCCTTTCGCCCTGGCTGCAAGCCCTCAGCCTGAACCTCCACGCGCAGTGAGTCTACCGCCACCCCTGGGGGCAGGAAAAGGCGAAACGCCCCCGGCACCCGGCGACTCACCGGCCACAAGGGAGGGGCGCCGTGCCCCTCCCACGGCACCGCGGAAGAGCCAGCCAGCTCCACGGCAGAAAGAGGCTCAAGCACCAATTGCCGGGGAAGCTCCACCCGTACCGGTGCACCGGCAGCCAGGGCCAAAAGGGGGACAAGAGCGAGCACCATCGTAGAGTTTAGCAAAAAAGGGGGGCCTCTGCGGCCCCCCTTTTTCCCGTTCCACGTTCAGAAAAACGCCACCTGCGTTTGCACTACCCCGTCGCCGAAGGTGGCCGTGGCAGCAGGAGGAATGAGCGTAGCCCCAGAAAAGTCCAAATCGAACCGCACATCGCCCTTGTGAACCGTCCCTAGACCACCAGGAGTTGTTTGCTGAACTGTAGCAGCCCACGTCCCGCTGTCGTTGAGCTCGGTTTGCGCGTTGGCCATCAAAATGTTGCCGCCACCCGTGGTACCGTCGCCTTGAAGCGTGCCATCGGTAATAGACACAGTGACCTGGAACTGGTAGTTCGCGCGCACCTGGTAGAAGTTGTTGATGGTGGTGAGCACGTTTTGGTTAAACGGCGTCGCCGGCGTCGTAGCATCTCCTTCCAGGCTTCCCAAACCGGCGGTGAAGGTGTTGATCGTGGTGGTTCCAGTGTTCACGGGGTTAGCCCCTGCAAAAGCGGTAATGAGGTCACTGGCGCTGGGCGCGAGCGTGATGCTGGAGCGGTAGTAAAGAATGGCAATCCGCGGGAACTGGACGTATATGCTGGTGTTCCCCGTGGCCTGGGCAAAAAGACCGGGCGCCGTCAATAGCCCTAAAAGCACCGCCAATAGCACAACCCTCTTCATATCCCTCTCCTTTCTTGCACCGGAATTTTCCGGTACACTTTTATTGTATCGTCTCCCTTGGGCGGTTCGCCACCCAAGGCCTCCGCTTCTAGCCTTTTGCAAGTACGATGCCAATCGCTTTCACGACAGACATCATCATAATTTGAACGCTTTCAAGAGCTTACACTAGCCTTCGGTCACCGGCCCGGGTTTCGCACTACCACTTTTGTCACTCCGATGAAAGTGGAGAAACATTATTGATCTTGCGGCCGCCAGGACGCACCTAACAAGGAATTGCATCACTGCAGGGTCGCAGCGCGGAGGACCGTCCGAAAGCTCTCCACCGCTTCCGCTGCCTGGCACCAGCGCTGCCAGAGGGATTCTTGTTTGGTCTTGAGGGCTTGCAGGTTGGAGGCGAGGAAAGCCAAGCGCTGGGGGTCGGCGATCACCTCCGGGTGGGTGAGCTCCGCTTCCAGCTCACCAATGCTCTTTTCGATGGCCAAAAGCTCCCCTTCCACCTCGGCCAGCGCCTGCTCCATGCGCGTAAGCTCCCGCTGGAGCTGGCGTCTTTCCTCCTCCTGCGGGCTGCGGCGGCGGCCCGGGGCTGCTGGGGTCTTGGTCCTGGGTTTTTCCAGCCCCAGGGAGGCAAAGGCCTCGGACACCGAGTTCACCGGTTGTACCGATCCTTCAGCCACCAGCACCACGCCTGTGGCCACCGCTTCCACCAGGGCGCGGTCGTGGCTCACGAACACGACGGCACCGGGAAAATCCTTCAGCGCTTCTTCCAAGACTGCGCAGGTGGGCAAGTCCAGGTGGTTGGTGGGCTCGTCCAAGAGCAAGAGGTTGGGCGCCTGCGCCAAAAGCCCGGCCAGCTGCACCCGGGAGCGCTCGCCACCGGAGAGAACCTCAAGAGGCCTTTCCGCGGCTTCTCCGGAAAGCCCAAAGGCACCGGCCCAGTTTCGCACCTCCAGGGGCGACCAGTCCGGGCGCAGTGACTCCAGATAGCCCAAGACCGAGCCTCCCGAAGCCAACAGGTCCTGCTCCTGGTCGTAGTACCCGCACACCACTCCGGTACCCCAGCGAAGGGAACCGGCCAAAGGCGGCAGCACCCCAGCGAGGGTTTTCAAAAGCGTGCTTTTGCCGGAGCCGTTACGCCCCACCAGCGCCAGCCGCTCCCCCCGGCCGAGGGTCAGGTCCACCTGTTTGAGGACCGGATTTTGGTAGCCCACCACCAAACCCCGGGCTTCCACCACCCGGTCCCCGCTGCGGGCCACCGCCGGCCAGCGCAGCTTGATGGGTTGAGGGTCCGGAGGCGGCGGCGCCACCCGTTCCAGCTTTTCCAGGAGCTTGATGCGCGCTTGCGCTTGACGGGTGTTCTGGCCGGCAATGTTCCGGCGGATGAACTCCTCCTGCCGGGCAATTTCCGCCTGCTGCAGCTCAAAGGCTTTCTTCTGCTGCTCCCGGCGGGCTTGCCGTTCCTTTTGGTAACGGGCAAAGGGCCCGCGGTAGCGTTCCAGCATGCCTCCCGCCAGCTCAAGGATGTCGCCCCCTACCGCATCCATGAGCGCGCGGTCGTGGGTTACCACCAGCACCGCCTTTTTCCGTTCCCGCAAGGCTTCGGCCAGAAACTCGGTGCCCACCAGGTCCAAATGGTTGGAAGGCTCATCCAAAAGCAAAAGCTCCGCCGGGGAGAGGAGCGCCCGAGCTAAGGCCACCCGGGTCTTTTGTCCCCCCGAAAGCTGACCCAGAGGCAGGTGGTGCAGCTCCTGGGGAATGCCCAGACCTTGCAGGTAGGCTTGGGCTCGTGGTCGGGCCCGATCGGCTTCCATTTTGGCCAGCTCGTCTTCCACTTTCTGGTAAGCCGCAAGAGCCTGGGGATCGCTGAGCCTTTCCGCCAGGCTTTGCCGTTGGGCTTCTAGCTCCAGAAGCCCTGGAAACGCTTCCAGGACAAAGGTAAGAACCGGTGTGCCCGGTGGGGCGGAGAGGATCTGCTCCACCCGCGCAATGGCGAGCTCCTTGGCCTTAACGATGCTGCCGGCACTGGGCTCCAAATCGCCGGCGATGACCTTTAAAAGCGTGCTCTTCCCGCTGCCGTTGCGGCCCACCAAAACCAGCTTTTCCCCCGGGTTGTGCTGGAAAGAAAGGGGACCAAACACCCTGTGGCCACCGAACTCCACCACCACGTCTTGCAGCCGGTACAGCATGCCTTACGCCAGCTCGGCCAGCACCAGCGGGCCGGGAATCACCGGTTCCGGTCCCAGGGTGAAGGCCCGGCGCACCCTTTGCTCCAAACCCTCGCGGTCCAAGGGGCGGGAGGACCAGCCCACCACCGCCAGCGGCTGCCCGGCTTCCACGCGCTCCCCCACCCGCACCAGCACGCGCACGAACGCCGAAAGGTCCACCTCATCCCCGGGGTAACGGCGCCCGGCGCCGGCTTCCACCGCCACCCAACCCAACAGCTCCCCGTCCACCGCGGTGATAAAACCTTCGGCGGGGCTTGTCACCTCCAGCCGGTTCTTGCATTGCGGGAGAGCCGCCGGGTCGGGGTCGCCGCCGTGGGCCACCACCAGCTCCTCAAACTTGGCCCGTGCCCGGCCAGAAACCAGGGCCTGATCCAGCACCTGCAAGGCTTCCTCTGCGCCTTTACCGGAAAGCTCCAGAGCGTGCTGGGCGAGCTGCCGGGTTAAGGCCAAAAGGCGGGCATCCCCCCGGCCTTCCAGGCAAGCGATGGCTTCCCGCACTTCCTCGGCGCACCCCAGGACCGGGCCCAGAGGCTCGTCCATGGCGGAAATCACCGCCCTCACGGCCACCCCGGCCCCCTTGGCGACGCTCACCAGGGCTTCGGCCAGCTCCCGGGCCTCCGCAAGCGTTTTGCGGAAAGCCCCCTTGCCGCACTTGACGTCCAACACCAGCTTGCCGGCGCCCACCGCCAGCTTCTTGGACATGATCGAGGAAACGATCAAAGGCAGCGAGGGGACAGTGGCGGTCACGTCCCGCAGGGCGTAAAGCTTGCGGTCGGCCGGAGCAATGCTTTCCGATTGGCGAGCAAAGACCACGCCGCAACGCTCCAAACTGGCGAAAGCCTGCCCACGCTGGCCCGCCGGCACAAAACCCGGAATGGCCGCCAGCTTGTCCAGCGTTCCCTGGGTGTGACCGAGGCCGGCACCGGCCATCATGGCCACCGGCACCCCGCACGCCGCCACCCATGGGGCAAAGACCAAGGACACTGTGTCGCCCACGCCGCCGGTGGAGTGCTTGTCCACCGCATCGGGAAAGCTTTCCCGGAGGTGCCACTGCTCGCCCGAGGCGGCCATGGCCTGCACCAGCGCCTGGGTTTCGGCTGAGTTGGCCCCGCGGATGCAGATGGCCATGAGCATGGCCGCCAGCTGCACATCGCTGATGCTGCCGTCGGTGGCACCCTTCACGAAGCGGCCAATCTCTTCGGCCGAAAGTGCCAGCCCGTCCCGCTTTTTGGCAATAACCTCCGTGAAGTTCACGTTAGCTCAGAGAGGTCAGCTTGCGCTGGGCCTCCACCCGGTACGGGGAATCGGGGAAGTTTTCCACCAGCTTGCGCAGGATCTCCTGGGCTTGGCTTACCTTTCCCGCCCGCTCATAGGCCCCGGCCAGCTCAAACATGGCCATATCCTGCGGCAGGCGCTTGTCCTTCCCGGAAGCCATGACCTCCAGGTCCCGAATGGCCGCTTCCACCTGGCCGGAGGCCAACCGCAAGCGAATCAAATCCAGGGTGGCTGCCCGGACCGCGGGATCGGGCGAGCGGTGGGAAGCCACCGCCGCCAGCTCCCGCACAGCGCCCTCCAAATCCCCCTTTTCGGCAGCCAGGCGCGCCTGCAGCACCCGCGCCATGCGGGCCTGGGGGGTAAACCAAAAACGGCGAACCTTGGCCAAAGCCTTGGCGGCCGCTTCCTGGCGCTGGCTTTCTGAAGCAAACTTGACTTTGGCGTCGGCCGGCGCCGAAGCCCCCACCGGCGCTTCCAGAATTTGAATGGCCTCATCCAAAGCGCGGGTGGCGGCAACGGTGCGGCTTCCCAGGATCATGGTGAACACCCACCACAAAAGCCCCAACGCCAAAGCGCCACCAAGCCCCATGACCGCCTGGCGCCAGTTGGCGGTGAGCCAGTGGACCGCGCGGTCCATGAAGGTGATGAACTCGTCCTTTTTGATTTGCTTGCGTGTGAGTCGCCGTCCCACCTCAACCTCCCGTTACCGTTGCGCCAGAAGCTGCCGCAGCGCCGCCACCACCTGGGCGGCGTGTCCCTGCGCTTTTACGTTTTTCCAAACCCGCGCCACCTTCCCCTCCGGGTCAATGAGGCAAGTGGTGCGCAAGATGCCCAGCCGCTTTTTGCCCATGAAGCTTTTCTCGCCAAAGGCTCCGTAGGCTTGCGCCACCGTGTGATCGCTATCGGAGAGCAAGGGGAAGTTCAGCCCGTGCTTTTCCCGGAACTTCTGGTGGCGGGAAAGCGGATCGGCGCTGATCCCCACCACCACCGCACCCATGGCCGCAAGCTCGCCGCTTACGTCGCGAAACTCGCAAGCCTCGGTGGTGCACCCCGGGGTCATGTCCTTGGGGTAAAAGTAGACCACCACCCACCGCCCGCGGTGGGCGGCCAGGTGAAACTCCCCTCCTTCCGTGGAGGGCAACGAAAAGTCCGGTGCCGGAGAGCCTACAGCCAGCGTCACCTTACCTGTTCCCTCCCTTGGGCGGATAGGGGTACTTTTCGTTGTAAAGCTTGATAAGCGTGTCGGTAATGTCCGCGGAGTTGGCCACAAAAGCCACCTGGTCCGGCTGCAGGATAAAAACCGCGGTGAACTTTTGTTGGGTGGCGTAATCCTTGAGGAGCTGTTCGAGCTTTTGCCCCAAAGCCCGCAGCACCTCGTTTTGCTTTTCTTCAAGCTCCCGGGAGTACTGCCGCTGCTTGTCCTCAAACTCCCGTTTCTTGGCGGTAAGCCGCCGGTTCAGCTCGGAAAGCTGCTCCAGGGTTGCCGATTGCTGCTTGGAGGCCAGCTCCTGCTGGAGCGCTTGGATTTCCTGGTCCAGACGCTGAAGCTCCTGCTGCCTGGGAGTGGCCCAGTCCTGCAGCTCCTTGCGCTTGGCCTTGCCTTCTTCAATGGTTAAAAGCGCCCTCTGCACGTCCACGAAGCCAATTTTGGTAGGCGCCTCCTGGGCCAACACGCGCCCCGCCCCCAGGGCCAAAAGCAAAGCCGAAAAAAACAGGGGTTTTGCTCGCATCCTCAAGCCTCCGGACCGCTTCAAGCGGCGAGGGATTCTATCATGGCAGGCCCTTGGGCCGTAGAATAGGCGCTGGGGGAAGGCCCATGAATGCCATGGTTCTTCACGCTCCGGCGCCCGCAGAATCCCACCCGCTGCACCTGCAAGAGCTCTCCGATCTCCAACCTGGGCCAGGCGAAGTGGCGCTGGAGGTTTTGGCCTGTGGTGTTTGCCGCACCGACCTGCACACGGTGGAAGGCGACATCCCCCTGCCGTGTCTGCCGGTAGTGCCCGGGCACCAGGTGGTGGGGCGCGTGGTGGCGCTGGGACGCGGCGTGGACAGGGCGTTGCTGGGAGCCGTGGTGGGCGTGGGGTGGATGGGCGGGAC
Source organism: Thermoanaerobaculum aquaticum (assembly GCF_000687145.1). Classification (NCBI taxonomy): domain Bacteria; kingdom Pseudomonadati; phylum Acidobacteriota; class Thermoanaerobaculia; order Thermoanaerobaculales; family Thermoanaerobaculaceae; genus Thermoanaerobaculum; species Thermoanaerobaculum aquaticum. The sequence continues at coordinate 21,880 of NZ_JMFG01000020.1, read as the reverse complement.
CTGCGGGAGCTGCTCGTACTGCCAGAGCGGTCGGGAAAACCTGTGCCCCAACGCTCAGTTCACCGGGCTTCACCGCTGGGGCGGCTACGCTCAGCGCATGGTGGCCCGGGCCGACTTTACCTACCCCTTGCCCGCCCACCTGCCCCCGGAACAAGCGGCGCCCCTTTTGTGTGCAGGGGTCATTGGCTTTCGGGCGTTGCGTCTGGCCGGGGCTCTGGCTCCGGTAAAGGTGGGGTTTTTCGGGTTTGGGGCCTCCGCCCACGTGGCTTTGCCAGTGGCCCTCTCCTTTGGGGCGCAGGTGTTCGTCTTCACCCGCGCCCCGCACCACCGGCAGCACGCCTTGGAGCTGGGTGCGCGCTGGGCTGGGGCACCGGGTGATAGCCCCGGGACCAGCTTGGACTGCGCGGTGGTGTTTTCCCCCGCCGGCGAGCACGTGCCGCTGGCACTTGAGCATTTGGCCCCCGGAGGCACGGTGGCGTGCGCGGGGATCACCATGAGCGACATTCCTAGCTTTCCTTACCAGCTTTTGTACCGCGAACGGCGGATCACCTCGGTGGCCAACGCCACCCGCGAGGATGCTCACGATCTCTTGAAGTTGGCCGCCAAAATCGGCATCCGCACCAACGTGGAGCGCCTGCCGCTTTCGGAAGCCAACGAAGCCCTCCTGCGGGTGAAGCGTTCCCAGGTGCGGGGGGCTTTGGTCCTGGTGCCATGACAAGCTCCGACGAGCGCTGGCAACCCGGCTACCGCAGGCTTTTGGCCGAAGGCCTCTTTGCCAAGAGAGTGGAGGCGCTTTGGGCTTTAGCCTCCCCTTGCCAGCTCTGCCCCCGCCGCTGCGGCGTGGACCGCTTCACCCAGCTGGGAACCTGCGCCACCTCCAGCAAGCTGCACGTGGCTTCCTGGCACCCGCACTTTGGCGAAGAGCCACCCATTTCCGGCATCCGCGGCTCGGGAACGATCTTTCTCGCCAACTGCAACCTGCGTTGTGTCTTTTGCCAGAACTGGGACATCTCCCAGCGGCCCAAAGCGTTCTTGCACCAAACCATGGAGCCGGAAGAGCTGGCGGAGGTCATGCTGGAGCTGCAGGACGCCGGCTGTCACAACATCAACTGGGTTTCCCCCACACATCAGCTCTCACAGCTGGTGGAGGCGCTTTTCCTGGCGGCTCAGCGGGGGCTTTCCATCCCCATTGTGTACAACACCAACGGCTACGATTCGGTGGAGGCCCTCCGCTTGCTGGATGGCATTGTGGACATTTACATGCCGGACCTCAAGTACGCCGACGAAAAGGCGGGCGAACTTTGCTCCCGCGTCCCCAACTACCCCCAGGCCGCCCGCGCGGCCATTGCCGAAATGTACCGCCAGGTAGGGGACTCGTGGCTCACCGACGAGCGGGGAGTGTTACGGCGGGGGCTTTTGGTGCGCATTCTGGTTCTGCCCCACAACCTGGAGGGCGCCGAAGGGTCCCTGGCTTGGATCGCCCAAGAGCTCTCACCCCATGTGGCGGTGAGCCTCTTAAGCCAGTACCGCCCCTGCCACTGGGCCGCCCGCAGCCGCTACCCACAGCTTGCCCGCCGCATCACCGCCGACGAGTACCGAAACGCACTGGCCGCACTGGACCGCACCAACCGCTCGGAAAACACGTACGTGCAGCCGTTTTTTGGAAGCTAAAAGAAGCCTGGCAGTGGAGCTTACCTGGTCCTGGCCTCCTCCACCTGAAACCCCGCCGCTTCCCACTTGTCCTTACGTTCTTCGCCGGCTAAAAGCAAATCGTGCACCTGGGTAAACCCGCGGATTCCTTTGTAGTTCTTGGGTGGCTCCACCACCACCAGGTGAGAGGCTTGATTCGGGTTTACGAGCTCCCCCACCACAATGGCCACCGGCTCTTCCACCTCGCCCTTCTCCACCACCAGCCGGTGTGGCACGAAGGAGGTGTCGCTGAAGGTCCAAAGGTACTGATCGAAAATGGCCGCCCGGCCTTGATCCTGAAACCAAACCACCACCTTTTCACCGGCAAGGTAAAGCTTTTCCACCAGCCGGCAGGCATCCAGCGCCTTCTTGCTTCCCGAAAGACGGTGCAGCAACACCAAAGCTTTTCCTTCCACGGCGGGAATATAGCAAGAAAAAAGCGGGCACCGCGGTGGACCGCGGCGCCCGCCAAGGGCAAAGCTTGCGGCTTACCGTTTGAAAGGCACCGTAGTGGGGTCAGAGGGTTTTTGCCCGCCGGTGGCCACGTTGTCCAGCACCGAAGCGTAAGCCACCACGCCGCTTCCCGAGGTAACCGTGACCTTGGCCCACCCGGATTCCAGGTTGCTCTGTCCGGCCTTGCTCACAAACACCTGGTCTTCCTGTTTGAGCTCGCCGGGGTTCAGGTTCACGTTGTAGGTGGCCAACTGGGCACCGCTACCGGAGTAAAGTGTCACCGTAACGCTGGCGACCGCAGTGCCGAAGTTAGCCACGGCAATGTTGGTGCGGTAGAAGGCATTTTGTGTGAGACCCACGAGGTACGCCGATTGTCCGGCACTTAAGGTATCGGCCAGCGAATAGGCTTCCATCCCCTGACCAAACGTTGTGCCAGCCGTAAGTCCTAGGCTGTTCCCAGCTGCCAGCTTGTTGTATGTCCTGGAGAACACCTTCAAAGGTTGCGGCGCTTCGACCTTGAGCACGCCTTTGGTCCCCGCTTTGTTGAGCTGGCCCACGATGTCGCGGAAGATGCCTTGCCCCCCGGCCGGAATCGGCGTTGCCGAGTTGGCGCCCACCGCCGTCTGTCCTGCCGGGTAGTAGGTAAAGGCCACGGCGCTCGAAGCCGTGCCCACGTTGAGCACCATGACGTCGGAGTAGAAGTAACTCCCTTGGCCGGGAGCGTTGGCCACCACTGGAATCCAGTAGACGTTGCTACCCCCGCCACCTCCGCCGCTGGGACTCACGCTTACCTGCACGGTGTTGGACCAGTTGCCGGTGGCTCCGCAGGTGCGCTTGGCCCGTACCCGGAAGTAGGCGGTCATGGCGCTGGTGGTAGTGACCTGAAAGCCAGTGCTGGTACCCGCAATGTCGTAGCTTTGCGCTCCCGAAAAGCCGCTGTTGTTGGCAAACTGCAGCTCGTAGCTGTCGGCCAGGGAAGCGGCTGCCCAGGAAAGCGTAAAGGTTTCTCCCGAAACCACGCTGGACTTGGAGCTCGCAAGACCCGAGGGGGTTCCGGGCATCGTGCAGGTTGACGCCGGCGGGGTCCCCAAACGCAGGCGCCCGTACCCAAAGTCGTTGTCCTTTCCGCCGGGGCCCATATCCTGGGCGTTGCTCTCCAGGTAGCTGCGGATTTGGCTTCCCGAGTACGTCGGGTAGCCTGACAGCACCAACGCCGCCGCACCACCCACGTGGGGTGAGGCTGCCGAGGTGCCCGAGCACCGGTTGGCACCGTAGGCGTTGCAGGAAACCTTAGCGTAGCCTGAAAGGTCCGGCTTCACGCTCCCACCGTTTAAAGCCCCACCTGGGCCGTTGGTGGGCCCCTTGGAGCTGTATGGCTCCAAGTCCAACGTGGCCACGTGCAAAGCGGCAGTGGCCACGGCTCCCGAGGCATCCGCCGGGGGTGTGAGTGACCCTTCTTGAACGTTAACGGCCAATGGATTATTGTCAAACCTGTTGAAAAACTCCAGCTGGACATTGGTGGGGCCGGAGTAGTACTTAATGGCAAAGCCGTAACAGGTTTCCTCGTTGGTGGTGGCAACATCAAAGTTTTCCTCCACCGGCCGCTGCCCCACTTGGCCGTTTTGCGTATCCTCCGATTTTCCGAGAACAACCCACTGGGAGCCGGCCGCATCCCATTTAACGATGTAAAAGTCCAAGTCGGTTTGCGGGGCGTTCCACTGGTTCCACACAAGGGAGGCACTAATGCTGGTTTGAGCCGGAATGTTTACACAGTTTCCCGCACCATCGGTAATGTAGTTCACCTCAAGGCCGGCGCCATCAAACTCCAAAAAGCCGTTGCCGTTGCTATCCACCAGGTTGCCCTGCCAGTGAGCAAGGCGGGAGTTCCCCGCAGAGTTGGCCCAAAAGCCCCCGGAGCTCACGAAATTGTTGACCGCTGTAGCCAAAGCTCCCGTCCCATCCCCGGGACCCCAGGAAAGCCAGCCCAAAGACATGGTGATCACCTTGACGCCCTGACTTTGCATCCACTGAATGGCGTTGACGATATCCACCTCGGTGGCTATGGCAGCCACGTACATGGTGGCTTGGGGCACGATGTCGTACACGATCTCCGCGCACATGGTACCGTGTTCCGTGTCGGCCATGTTCGCCGTGCCGTCAGGCCAAATCATGAAGCGGTCCGCGGGTGGCAGGTCACTCCCCAGAAGCGCCTGGTAACCCGTGAAGCCCCCGTCAATGATCCCCACCTTCACGCCTTGCCCTTGAATACCGGCACTGTGCCACGCCGGCACATTCATGGCCGTGAGCGCTTCGGTGGTCATGGAGCCCGTCAAAGCCCGAAGGCCGATTTGCGTTTCCCAAGGGGCAGGCCGGTAGTAGCTGGGGACCCGGACGACTAGGACTTCCGGTTGCTCAGCTGCGGCCCGGACCAGTGGCGCGTCAGCAAAGCACTGGAAGATGTTTTCCGCACGCAAAAGCTTCGTGCACCCTCGCTCTGTCAAAAAGGTTTGCACCTTCTCCTCAGCTCCTTGGGCAGCCACCACGTAGACCTGCACTGCATCGCCGTCGCTTCGCAGACCCGCCTGCTGGGCGAACTTGCGGGCCTCCTGGGCTTCCAGCCAAGCGTTCAGTGTCCGGTCTAGCTTGGCCCACCGCGCCTTTTTAACAGGCGGAGATGCCACCGGACCCAAGCGAGCCTTCGCCTCGTAAAGAGGCACCTCGGCCTCCACGAAGCCACTCAATAACGCGAAAAACAAGGACGCCAGCCCAAACCGCCTTCCGCGCACCATGGTAAATACCCTCCTTTTTTCCGTCCCCCCAAACGCTGAGGAAACCCTCCCTAAATTTAATCTAGGTCAAAGCAAGGCCTTGTCAAGCGCCCTGTACACATGCTTGCCACGCCCCGGCGTCTGGGCAAACGAAAAGCAAACCAAACCTGGAAGAGGCCCAGAAAAGAAGGGCGGCCAAGCGGCCGCCCCTTTCGGAAGCCCCTTGGCCAGGGACTTCTACTCCAACGGCTTAAGGGTGAGCGGGTCCCGGAGGGGTAAGCGGGTCATGGGTCCAAGCTTGGCCAATTGGATCTCGGGGTAGTCCGGGTGCCCTTTGAGGATTTCATCCACGTTGCCCACTACCAAGATGACAAACTCCTCGGGCCGGATGAGCTTTTGCGCAGCTTTTTGGGCCGCTTGGACATCCACCTGGCGGATGTTGTCCCGATAATTTACCCAGTAGCTGTGCGGGCGACCGGTCAGCTCGTCCATGGCGTAAAGCTGCACGGTGCGGAGCTTGGTTTCGAAGTTGCGGGGGAAGGTTTCAATAAAGGAGTTCTTGCTGGTGGTAAGCTCGGCCTCGGTGATCTCGCCGCGGCGCAACTTCTCCACCAGCTCCAGGGTCAAAAACGCGGCCCGGGCACAGGTGGAGGATTTGGACTGGAAACCGGCCCGGAAGGTGCCCGGGTACGCATCCAAAATTCCAAAGGAGGAGTACGCGCCGTAGGCCAGCCCCTCGTCCGAGCGAATGCGCGACATCATCCAGGCGGTAAAGCCGCCCCCACCCAAGATGTCGTTGGCCACGGTAATGGCAAACTCCTCCGGCAGCGGCCTTTTGGCCCCCAGATGACCGATGGACACCCGCCCCTGGTTCACATCGGCCTTGTGCACCAGGTAAACACCGGGCTTTGGCTTATGGGTGGGTTGGGGCACCGGCGGTACCGGCTGGGGTTTGACCTTCCACTGCTCAAAATAGGCCTTGAGCTTGCGCACCACCGCCTGCTTGTCCACATCGCCAGCCACCGCCACCACGCAGTTGGCGGGGTTCACGATGCGGCGGTGCAGGGCCACCAGATCCTCCCGGGAAATGGCGTCCACCGAAGCTTTTGTGGGCAGGCGGCACAGCCAGTATTCATCCCCGTAGATGAGGCGTTGCCATTCGCGGCTTTCGATGTCCGCGGCATCGTCGTTGCGGCGCTTGAGCTCGGCAATAAGGTCTTCCTTGGCCTTGGCCAGGCGCGCTTCGTCAAAACGCGGCTTGAGGAGCACATCGAAGAGGAGCTGCAAGCCCCGGTCCAAGTCCTTGGCCAACAGGTTCAGCGTCACGGAAGAAGACGTACCGCTCACCGAGGTGGCCAGCTGCGCCGCCAGGAAATCCAGGGTCTCGTCTAGCTCCTGGGGGGAGAGGACCCCTGCGCCGCCGGTGCGCCACACGGTGCCCAAAAGCTCGGCTGTGCCTTCCTTGCCTTTTTCCTCCAGGTAGCGGCCACCGCGGAAGGAGATTTGCACCGTTACCAGCGGCAGGAGCTTATCCTCGGCCACATAAGCGGGAACGTTGCCGGGAAGTGAAACCTTAAAGCTTTCCGCCCGGGGGACGGCAAAAGCTAAAGGAGGGAAGGAAAGCATTTCCGGACGCGCCGGAATTTCACCGGCGCCCGCCGTCGCAGCAAGCAACAACACCAGGAAAAACTGGCTTTTCTTGATCATGTCACTCCTCCTTCCCTTCCCCTTGCAGTTGGGCTAAGCGCTGCTCCATTTTCTTGAGCAGAAAATCAAAGGCCGGCTTCATTTGCGGAGGTACCTTGGCGGCCATTTGCTGCATTTGCGCAATGGCCATCCCCAGCTTTTCCGCATCCTTCATCTTTTCGATTTGAGCCAGCTGCTGCTTCACCATGCCTTTCAGCTCGGAGGGCAAAGCTGCCAACTCAGGATCCTCAGCTGTGCCGGCTTTTCGGGTGTAAATGGCCACGTTGCGGTTTTCCTTGGTGAAGATACGGGCCGCCACGGTTTGGATGTCCTGTGCGGTCACCGCCTGCACCTTGGCGGGAGCCTCGTTGATGAAGCGCCAGTTCCCAAAGGAATCGTAAAGGGCCAGCTGCAGCATCAAGAAGAAGTTGGTTTGCAAGCGCCGGAACGAGTTGGCCAGCTGCTGGTTTTTCACCTTTTGCAGCTCGCTCTCCCCCACCGGTTCTTTGGCCAGCCGATCCAGCTCCGCCAAAAGCGCTGCCTCCACCGCCGCGGGCTCCACACCCTCTTTGACCTCCGCCCCAACTTCGAAAAAGCCCGCGTACTTCATGGGACGGAACTGGGCGTAGGGCTCACCCACGGCCACCTTCCTGTCTTCCACCAGGCTCTTGTAAAGCCGGCCGGTGCGCCGGTTTAACAGGTCGGCCGCCAGCTGCAAGGCGTACATGTCCTTGTGGCCAAAGGGCACGGCGTGAAAGCGAATTTGCACTTCGGGGTTGGTATCGGCTTCGGCCAGGAAGCGCTTTTCCGCCAGCTGCGGGATTTCCTCGGAAATCACCTCCGGCGGCTCCTGCGGCCCCCGGGGGATACGGCCAAAGTACGTGCGTGCCAAAGCCAAAGCCTTTTCCGGGTCGAAATCGCCCACCAGCACCGCCGTGATGTTGTTGGGGGCGTAGTAGGTTCCGAAGTAAGCTTCAGCTTGCTTGCGGCTAATGGACTCCACGTCTGCCGGCCAACCTATGACCGGGTGGTGGTACGGGGTGGATTGCCAGAACATAGCGTCAAACTGCTCCTCGAACTTGCCCAGGGGTGTGGACTCCACCCGCAGACGCCGTTCCTCCCGCACCACATCCCGTTCCGAGTAAAACTCCCGAAAGACCGGGTTGGCCAAGCGGTCGGACTCCAACCAGAACCACAGCTCCAGCTTGTTGGCGGGAACCGTCACGAAGTACACCGTTTGGTCCTCGGTGGTGAAGGCGTTGAGCCCCGAGGCCCCCTCCCGCGTGTAAACTTGGTCCAGCTCGTCCTTCACGATGTTTTCTTTTTCCTGGGCGTAGAGCTTTTCCAGCTCGGCCTTAAGCTCCTTCAAACGGGGCGTGGCGTTTTCCGGATCGTAAATGGAGCCGGAAATTTCCCCTTTCCGCAGCTTTTCCCGCAGCAGAGAGTATTCCTTCTCCATTTCCGCACGAACCGCATCTTGGCGCGCCAGGATTTCCCGGTCCTTTTCGTAATCCTTGGTGCCAATGGTCTTTGTCCCCTTAAACATCATGTGCTCGAAAAGGTGGGAAATGCCGGTGATGCCAGGGGACTCGTTCACCGAGCCCACCTTCGCTACCCACCCGCAGGCCACGGTAGGGGAATCGTGGCGCTCCACCATCAAAAGCTTCATGCCGTTGGGCAGCACCTCCTCCCGCACCTCCACCTTTTGCGCCCATGCCAGAAGCGGCAGCAAAATTAAAACCAGCAACAGCCCAGCTCGCTTGCTCATAAAAGGCTCCTTCCCGAAATAGGATCCACCATCAAGGGGCCATTATAAGCGGCCCTGTTGGGCTATACTCGCCGGCCGGGAGGCGCCTATGCTGGTCTTGGCTTTGAGCTTGCTCTTCGCACAAGGAGGGGAAAAGCTGATGTACCCATTGACGACCCAGGGTTTTTCGGAGTTTTTAAGCCAGCATGAAAAGACCGTGGCCCCGCTGGAGCGGGAGGCCAACTTAGCGTGGTGGGAAGCAGCCACCACCGGCAAGGAAGAAGCTTATGCCAAGCAGGCGGAGCTGCAAACCAAGCTGGAAACCGTCTACACCGACCCCAAAGCCTTCGCCTACCTCAAGGAGCTGCGGGCCAAAGGGGTAGTGCAGGACCCCAAGTTGAGCCGCCAGCTGGAAATCCTTTACCTCAAATACCTGGGGCGACAGCTGGACCCCGAGCTTTTAAAGCAAATCATTGGCAAGGCCACCGCTGCCGAGCAAAAGTTCGCCACCTTCCGCGGCAAGGTAAACAGCCAGGAGGTCACCGACAACCAAATTGAGGAGGTCCTGCGCTCCTCCCGCAACCGCGAAGAGCGCAAGGCGTACTGGCTGGCCTCCAAGCAAGTGGGGGCGGCGCTTGCTCCCGACGTGGTGGCGCTGGTCAAGCTGCGCAACCAGGCCGCACAAAAACTGGGGTTCAGGGACTTCTTTGCCCTGCAGCTGGCCCTCAATGAGCAGGACGAAGCTTGGCTTTTCAACCTCTTTGACGAGCTGGACCGGCTCACCGCCGAGGCCTTCCGGCAACTTAAAGCGCGCATTGATCAGGTGCAAGGGCAAAGGCTGGGGGTCCAGCCGGAAGAGCTCATGCCCTGGGATTACACCGACCGCTTCTTCCAGGAGGCCCCTAACCTCTCGGATCTCGATTTGGACGCACCCTTAAAGGACAAGGACCTGGTTGCCCTGGTGGCCAGCTTTTACCAGGGCATAGGCTTGGACCCGCAGCCGATCCTGGCCCGCTCGGACCTCTTCGAGCGCCCTGGCAAAAACCCCCACGCTTTTTGCACCGACATTGATCGGCAGGGGGACGTGCGGGTTCTGGCCAACGTCAAGCCCAACCAGTACTGGCTGGACACCATGCTGCACGAGCTGGCGCACGGCGTGTACAGCTACTACGTGGATCGCAGCCTCCCCTACTTCCTCCGCGCCGATGCCCACATCTTCGTCACCGAAGGGGTGGCCATGCTCTTCGGTCGCCTGGCGCAAAATGCCCGCTTTTACCTGGCCATGGGCCTCATTGGCGAGGATCAGCTGCCGGCCTTCGAAAAAGCCATGACCGACAAGCTGCGGGCGCAGGCGCTGATCTTCTCCCGCTGGTGCCAGGTCATGCTGCGCTTTGAAAAATCCCTTTACCAAAACCCCGATCAGGACCTGGATGCGCTTTGGTGGTCCCTGGTGGAGCGGTACCAGGGCCTGAAGCGACCGGCCGAAGCCCCCAAAGGGGCCTGGGCCAGCAAGATCCACATCGTTTCCGCACCGGTTTACTACCACAACTACTGCCTGGGCGATCTCTACGCCTCCCAGCTCCACGCTGCCATCGTCAGGGAGCTTTACCCGGGGGCCGATCCTGCGAACGTGGTTTACGTGGCCAACCCCAAGGTGGGGGAGTTTTTCAAAAAGCGGGTCTTCGGTCCTGGAGCTTCGCTGCCGTGGCCGAAGTTTGTGGAGTTCTCCACCGGCTCCCCGCTTTCCCCGCAGGTGTTTGCCCAGCAGTTCGTCGGGCAGCAGGCGACAGCAGCAAAGCCGGCAAAGTAGCGAGTTTTTGACCGCAGTATTGGGGTTCCACGCATTAAAGTTGGGACCCGCGCTCCGTCGCGGGTCGCTTTTCTCTTAGCCGGCGCAGGCGCGCCGGCCCCACATGTGGAGCGGCGGCCCCACATTTCTCTCGCGCTGGCCCCACGAAAAAAGATGTGGGACCTGCGCTCCGTCGCAGGTCGCTTTTCTCTTTGCCGGCGCAGGAGCGCCGGCCCCACACGCGGAGCGCTGGCCCGCACATCCACGTCAAAGAAATAGGAGTTAGCCCTGGGTGGCAAAAAACTCGGCGATGGCGGCCACCACCCGCTCCTGCTCTGGCGCCGTGAGCTCGGGGAAAATGGGCAAAGCCAAAACCTCCGCCGCTGCCTTTTCGGCTTCGGGAAAAGCGCCCGGCCCGTACCCCAGGCCCGCGAAGCACTTTTGCAGGTGCAGCGGAATGGGGTAGTACACCTCGGTGCCAATGCCCCGTTCGGCCAAAAACGCCCGCAGCTGGTCGCGCTTGGGTACCCGCACCACGTACTGGTGGTAGGTGTGGCCGCGATCGGGAAGCTCCTCCGGGAGCTTGACGGTTTCCGTAAGCCCCGCCTCGGTGAAAAGCTTGCGGTAGCGCTGGGCGTTTTCCCGCCTGGCCTGGTTCCACCTTTCCAGGTACGGCAGCTTGGCGCGCAGCACCGCGGCCTGCATGGCGTCCAGGCGAAAGTTGCCCCCCACCGTGTGGTGCACGTAACGGGGCCGCATACCGTGCACCCGCAGGTCCACCAAAAGCTCAGCAAGCTTGGGGTCGTTGGTGGTGACCAAACCGCCATCGCCAAAGGCACCGAGGTTCTTGGTGGGGAAAAAGGAAAAGCAGCCCACCGCCCCCAGACCGCCCACCTTCCGACCCTTGTAGGTGGTGCCGATGGCCTGGGCGCAGTCCTCCACGATGGGGATTGCACCAGCAGCGCTTCCGATGGCATCCATATCGGCGGCTTGGCCGTAAAGGTGCACCGGCAGGATCGCCTTGGTGCGGGGGGTAATGGCATCCGGAAGCTTTTCCGGATCCAGGTTGAAATCCACCGGGGAGATGTCCACGAAAACCGGGCGGGCCCCCAGGCGCGCCACCGTCCCGGCAGTGGCAAAAAAGGTAAACGGCGTGGTAATCACTTCATCTCCCGAGCCCACACCCAAAGCCATAAGCGCCGCCAGAAGCGCATCGGTGCCGGAAGAAACCCCAATTGCAAACTTCACACCCAAAAACGTGGCGATTTCCTTTTCAAACTCCGCCACCTCTGGACCGAGGATGAATTGCTGGCTGGCAAAAACCCTCTCCAGCGCCTGGCGAACGTCTTTTTCCACGGTAGGCCATTGACGAGCAAGGGTAAACAGGGGGATTTGGGTTTGGCTCATGATTTACTCCCAAAAAGCGAAGTACCTCGGGGCCGGGCGTACCCGACCGCTTTTCCGCAGCCACCACGCCACAAAAGCCCCAGCCACAAAACCGCCGATGTGGGCAAACCACGCCACGCCACCGGCAGCTCCACCGGCTGCGGCCAGGGAAAGCGTACCGGAAAAAAACTGAATTACAAACCAGAGCACCAGAAAAACCGGCGCTGGCAGCTCGGCCATCGTCATAAAAAAGCCCAGGAAAACCAGCGTCTTGATCCGCGACCAGGGGAACCAGACGAAGTACGCCCCTAGAACCCCGGCAATGGCCCCGGAAGCCCCAATCATGGGGACTTTGGAAAGCGGATCAACAACCGCCTGAGCTAACGCCGCGGCCGCCCCACAGAAAAGGTAAAAAACCAAGAACCGCCCGTGACCCAGTGCATCCTCCACGTTGTCACCAAAAACCCACAAAAACCACATGTTGCCAATAAGGTGCAGCCATCCCCCGTGCAGGAACATGGAAAACACCATGGTCCAGAGGTTAAACGACACACCCACATCGAAAAGATCGGGGTGAAAGAAGCGCAAGGGGACGAAGGCGTAAGCCCGCAAAAACGGCTCCAGGTAGCGACCCAGCAGCAGCTCGTAAAAAAAAGCCACCACGCAGGCCACGATGATGATGACGTTGATGACGGGGGGTCTTGCTGAGGGAATCGAGTCACGGAGCGGAAACATAGCGCCGGCAGTATAACCGACCCCACCCCTTCACCAAACCTTCACCTGGCCTTTCCCAACTCCTCACACCGCACTCCCACCATCGCTGTGCGGCACATGCCGCGGGGAGGAAAAGATGCAGTTGAGACAAGTGGTCATGCTGCTTTTTGCGTTAAGCATAGGGCCACTGGGAGGTGCCGCCACCGGCGCCGAGCTTTCGGGGAAGGTACTGGATGCCCAAGGGCAGCCGCTTCCCGGAGCCACCGTGGCCCTGATCCAGCAGGGAGAGCCGGTGCAAACCACCTGGGCCGACGCCAACGGAGCGTTCGCCTTCACCTCGGTGGCCGCCGGCGCTTACCAGCTCCGGGCCAGCCTCGATGGCTTTGGCGAGGTCACCACGCCCGTGGAGCTTAAAGAAACCGGCAAGCAAGAGGTGGAGGTGACCTTGGCGCCAACCCAGTTTTCCGAGCAAGTGGAGGTGAAAGCCGAAAAACCAACTTCGGGCACCGTCCAGGTGCTGGAGGAAAGACGCACGAGACCGGTGGTTTCCGAAGCGCTGGCCAAGGAGGATATGGCCAAGTCCCCCGATGGTGACGCTGCGGCTGCCATGCAGCGGGTCACCGGGGTTTCCACGGTGGGCAACCGCTACGTGTACGTGCGGGGTTTGGGGGAGCGCTACGCTGCGGTGCTGCTCAACGGCTCGGAGCTCCCCTCCACCGAAACCGAAAAGCGCGTGATCCCTCTCGACCTTTTCCCCACCAAGCTGTTGGACCAGGTAACGGTGGTGAAGTCCTACGCCCCCGACCTCCCCGGTTCATTTGGGGGTGGCCTGGTGCAGCTCAACACCTCCCCCTGGCCGGAGGGAACGGTAATGACCGTGCGGGTGGGTTCCGGAGAGAACTCCCAGGTGGCCGGGCACAGCTTTTCCCGCTACGCCGGGGGGCTCGCCTTTGACGGCTCCGGAGGCCAGTGGCTACCGGCGGGCTTCCCCTCCTCCTTCATCACCCGGGCCACCCGCTTCAACCCCCAGGGATTGACCCCCGAACAGCTCCAGAACCTCGGGCGCAGCTTGAGCGGCAACTGGACCGGTAAACCCACGTCCTCATCTCCTGCCAACCGCTCCTTTGCCCTTTCCTACGGCCGTTCCTTCGGCTCCCTGGGTGTGGTGCTCTCCGCCACACAATCCCACGGCTTCACCCGCACCGAGGAAACGCAAACCTTTTACGGCTTGGACAGCGGCCAAATGGTCCCCATCAACGACTACAACCTGGTGACCTACGGAGAAAACGTGCGGTGGGGGTTGTTCGGGTCCCTGGCCTGGAAGATCTCGCCCCAGCACAGCGTGCGGGCCACCTCCATGCTTTCCCGCAACGCCCGGGCTTCCGATCGGGTGCAGGAAGGCTACAGCAGCAACTCCGGCAACTACATCCGCGACCTGCGAGCCCGCTACACCAAGGAGGACCTCACCACCCACCAGCTCACCGGTGAGCACTTCTTTTCCGGCTTGGGCCGCGGCTTCTCCCTGGAGTGGCGGGCCTCCTACGGCAAGGCCCGTAACCTCGGGGATTTGCGGGAAAACATTTACGGCCTGGGTGCCGACGGGGTGTTTCGCCTGCTGGTGGGCTTCCCGGAGGTGGGCAAGATCGAGTTCCACCGCCTGCAAGACCAGCTTTGGGACGGATCGCTTTCCGCTACCAGCTTTTTTGAAATGGGTCCAAGCGTGTACGGGTCGCTGAAGGTGGGCGCCGGAATCACCCAGAGGGACCGGGAGTTCTTAGCCCGGCGCTTCAAGTTTGTGGCCACCAACCCCATCCAGTTCGACCTCTCCTTACCCCCGGACCAGCTGTTTCAACGGGACAACATCCGCCCCGACGGGTTTGAGCTGCGGGAGGTGACCGGGGTCAACGACGGCTACAGCGGCACCCATGACCTCACGGCTTTTTTCGCCCAGGGTGACATCACCTGGGGTCCGGTGCGGGCCCTTTTGGGCTTGCGGCTGGAGGACTCCCAGCTCGAGGTGGTGACGGTGAACCCCTTTGACACCCGCAACCCCGAGGTTGCTCGCCTCTCCAACCGCGACTGGCTCCCCGCCCTCAACCTCACCTACACCCTCTCCACCCGCACCATCCTGCGGCTGGCGGCCAGCCGCACGGTGAACCGCCCGGAGTTTCGCGAGCTCTCCCCCTTTGCCTTCGTGGAAATCACCGGTGGCCGTTCAGTGGTGGGCAACCCCCACCTCCGCCGCAGCGTGTTGGACGCCCTGGAGCTGCGCTGGGAAACCTTCCCCAATCCCGGGGAGGTCATGGCGGCCTCGGTGTTTTTCAAGCGCATCACCGACCCCATCGAGCGCATCGTGCAGCCCACCACCGAGCTGAGGAGCTCCTGGACCAACGCCAAAAGCGCCGACCTCAAAGGCCTGGAGCTGGAGTACCGCCGCTCCTTAGCCGCTTTCCATCCCTCCCTGCAAAACCTCACCCTCAACCTCAACTACGCCTTCGTGGACTCCCAGGTAACCGTGCCGCGGCGGGCCCTTTCGGTGGTCACCAGCACCAGCCGCCCCCTGCAGGGCCAAGCCCGGCACGTGCTCAACGGCATCCTGGAGTACTACTACCCGCGCTGGGAAAGCCTCGTCCGGGTGCTTTACAACTTCACCGGCCGTCGCGTCTCGGAAGTAGGGGCTTACGGTCTTCCTGACATTTACGAAGAGGAAAACGGAACCTGGGACCTTTTCCTGCGCCAGCAACTGCGCTTCCTTGCGCCGGGACTGGAGGTGAGCCTGTCCGCTTCCAACCTCACCGATAACCGCGAAAAGTACATGCAAGGCCCCCGCCTGCAAAGGCAAGCCAAAACCGGGCGGACCGTAAGCGTGAGCTTCGGATACGCCCTGCAATGAACCTCAGAAAGGAGGGCAGTCATGCGTAGGTATTTGGGCTTTTTTCTGGCAACGTTTGGACTTTCGGCGCTCACCGGCTGGGCCCTGCCGCCCCAGCAGCAGCCCGAGGGGTTGGAAAGGGGTGTGACGCTGCCCGGGGTGAGCTGGGTGCAAGCGGCGGAAATTTCAGCCGGTGCCACGAGTCTTACCCCACCGGAGGATGTTCAGGCGTACCCCATCGTGCTTCTGGAAACCAACTACTACACCTTTGAGCCGGGGCAAAGGCTCCAGCTGCGGGTAAGCCTCTACCCCAACGGCTGGGTGTGGCCGGTGACCCTTTACCTCTACCGCCAGGACCGCACCACCGGCGCCAAGGAGTACTACTCGCTGCGCACCGGCAGCTTCCAGAGCCAACCCCGCGACCTCTTTGGCAGCGAAAGCGAGCCGATGGCGGTTTATCTCCCCGCCCTTGAGGACTTCGTGCTCTTTGGCTCGGCCAGCGACGGAAGCGATAACGGCTTCGGCTTGGACGGTGCCTTGGGACCCTCCTTCACCGCACCTTCCAGCCCGGGCTTGTTTCAGTTCGTCATGGAAGTCCGTGACGCTGAAGGCCGCAGGGTTTTGGCCAAATCCAACGCCATGTACAGCTTCGTCACCCAAACCGTGGAGGTTTCGGGGGCCATTACCACCAACACCACCTGGCAGGCCAGCAAGGCTTACCGCTTACGGGACTTTGTGGCGGTACGCAACGCCACCCTCACCATCGAGCCGGGAACCGTGATTTACGGCGGGGACGCCCGTGCCACGCTGTTCATCACCCGCGGCGCCAGGATCATCGCCGACGGCACCGCCATGCGCCCCATCATCTTCACCTCCCCCAACCGGGTGGGTCGGCGGGCACAGCGGGACTGGGGCAGCCTGGTGGTTCTGGGCAACGCCCCCATCAACGAACCGGGCGGCCAGGCTTACCTGGAAGGCCTTCCCTCCCAGCCCGATTACGCCTTTGGCGGCAACGATCCCCACGACAGCTCGGGCGTTTTGCGCTACGTGCGCCTGGAGTTCGGTGGCTTTGAAATCGAGGCTAACCAGGAAATCAACGGACTCACCCTCGCCGGGGTTGGTGACGGCACGGTCATTGACTACGTGCAGGTGCTCTACAACAAGGACGACGGCGTCGAGTTTTTCGGCGGCACCGTCAACGCCAAGCACCTCTTGCTGGTGGCCGCGGCGGACGATGGCGTGGACACCGACCTTGGCTACCAGGGGAAGATCCAGTGGGTGGTGATCCTCGATTCGCCCATCAACGACGAGCCCGACTCCAACGTGGGCTTTGAGTCCGACAACCACCCCCAAAACTTCGACCTCACCCCCAGGACCCGCTATCAGATTTACAACGTCACCGCCGTGGCACCTCCGGTAAGTGCTGGCGGCAAGGGTTTGTACGGCGCCCGCATCCGCCGGGGGGCTGCGGGTTCCTATCACAACATCATCATCACCGGCAGCCAGTTCGCTCCGGTTACGGTGGAAAGCACGCAAAGCCAAAACCTGGCGGGAACCGAGCTCATCTTCGACAACTCCATCCTTTACGGCAACTTTGCCGACGCTGCCTTCAAATCGGGGGCCAACCCGGCCTTGACCCGCAAGTTCCTGTTTGAGGACATGAAGTTCAACCGCAACGTGGACCCGCAGCTGAAGCTCGGGGCGTGGAGCGCCAGCAAGCTGCTTTACCCCAACCTGGAGCCGCTGGCCAACTCACCGGCCCTGGATGCCAACTTCGTGCAAACCCCGCCTGACGACGGCTTTTTTGACACCAACGTCTCCTGCATCGGTGGGGTTTGCCCCGGCGACAACTGGGTGCTTTCCGGTTGGGCCGTCTTTTCCGACAACTAAAGGAGGGAAAAACCATGAAAAAGCAAGTGTTCTTTGCCCTCGCGTTTTTGGCCGCCGCCACCCTGGGGGCACAAACCCTCACCGTGAGCCTCTCCGGTGACAGGGTGGTAGGTGGTGGGGAGCCCAATGCCTCGGGCTTTGCCACCCTGGAGTTTCAAGGCACAACCTTGAACTACACCATCCTCACCAACGGCTTAAGCCAGCCCACCGGTGCTACCCTTTACCTTGGCTACCCCGGACAAACCGGAACGGTGCAGGTAGATTTGGCCGCAAGCTTTACCTCCAACCTCGCCACCGGCTCCGTGAGCAACGTGCCCGAGGCTAAAGTAGCCGCCATCCTTGCCAACCCCGGCGGGTACTACCTGCAGGTGGCAACCGCCAGCAAACCCACCGGCGCCATCCGCGGGCAACTGCAAGGGGAAGCGCTTTCCGGCAGCCGCATGCTCATTGCCCCGGTGTTGGCCAAGGTGGCCGGGCAAGTGGGGACCAACTTCCTTTCCGATTTGACGGTGGCGAACCTCACCAACAATGAGCTTTCGGTGACCGTTCAGTACTTCCCGTCCAGCGGCACGGCAAGCCAAAGTGCGCAAATTACCGTTCCTGCCCGGGGCCAAAGGGTGGTGCAGGATGCCCTGGGCACGCTCTTTGCCGCCTCCGGAAGGGGGGCAGCAATCCTTCAAGCCCCCGGCGCGCTGGTGGGGCAAGTGCGGGTGTTTAACGACCAGCGCGGCAGCACTTCTTTTCCCCTGCCGGGAACCTTCAGCCAGTTCTTCACGCTCACTTCCTTGGAGGACCTGTCCACCAGCGGCGTGCTTTTAGGGCTTTCCAACCAACCGGCAGCCACAGGGCAAGGTTTCCGCTCCAATCTGGGCTACTTCAACCCCAACGACAGCGCCGTCACCCTGCATTTGGCCGCCTACTCCAGCGATAACCAGTTGCTTGCCGCCAAAAGCGTGGTCTTGCCTCCCAAGGCTAACGATATTAAAGGCGTAAGCGAGCTGTTTGGGGCTGCCTTGAACACCCAATCGGAGTTTTTCGTGCGCTTTACCGTAAGCGGCGGTTCGGCCGTGGTGTTCGGCTCGGTGGTGGACAACATCACCGGTGACGCCGTGACGATCTGGCCGCAGTCTTAAAAGTCAGTCCTCCCCGCCTCGCACCCGGCCGCAAGGCCGGGTTTTTTTATAATTGGCCGCGTTTGCCCGAAAGGGCGGGGAGGAAGGATGCGTAAACGTTGGGTGTTTGCTTGCCTCTTGCTGGTGTTTGCCGAGCTGGGGTTTGGGCAGCAAAACCCCACTCCAGCCGACAAGGCGCAGCCTAAATTCTCGGTGTCCTGGAAGGACGGAAAGACATCCTTTGACCTGGAAAAGGCCCACCTGGAGCTTTCCAACCGCCTGCAGATCAGGTTTGCGCTTTCGGATGAGAGCTCCAAGCCCACCGTGGGCAGCTTCCGCATTCGCCGCTTCAAGACCAAGCTTGAAGGTTGGGCCTATAGCAAGGACCTGACCTTTGAGCTGCAACTCAACTGGGCCGATGACAAGCCCCTAGAGGACGCCAACGTGGCCTACGATTTTTCCCACGGAAAAAAGCTTTTTGTGCTCAAGGGCGGCCAGTTCAAGGTTCCCTTTGGGCGGCAGGAGCTCACCTCTTCCGGAAGCCAGCAGTTTGTGGACCGCTCCCTGGTTTCCACCGAGTTTGCCAGAGGGCGGGACATTGGCGTGCAGCTTTCGGGGTTGGCCCTGGGGGGCAAGCTCGATTGGCGCGTGGGCGCCTTCAACGGTTCCGGCCGCAACGCCACCACCAACGACAACTCCAAGCTGCAGTACGACGCCAGGGTCACCTGGCAACCCTGGGGCGAAGTCAAGTACAGCGAAAGCGATTTTGCTTCCAGCCCAAAGCCGCTTTTGGCCCTGGCCGGCCAGTACGAGCGCAACGACCGCCGAGGTGGGGTGCCCACCTTAAACGTTTGGCAAGAAACCTGGGGCGGCGATGTCACCGTTGTGTGGCGAGGTTTTTTTGGTTTTGCTGAGTACTTTCAGCGTGAACAGGTGGCAGTGCGCTCCGCGCCCGAAAAGTCACGGGGTGTTGCCGTGCAAGGGGGTTATTTTTTGCTCCCCTCCAAGTTGGAAATGGCCCTCCGCTATGCCGTGCTGGAGCCCTCCAACCTTGCCTCAAAAGACCACCGTTACGAAAAAGGCCTAGCGGTCAACTACTTCTTCAACCACCACGCCCACAAGCTGCAAGCCGATGTGCGTCGTGTGGAGGACCAACGGAGCGGGAAAAAAACTTGGGAACTGCGCGCCCAGTACCAGCTGATCTTTTGAGCGTTAAAAAAAGGCCGGCGCTGGGCGCCGGCCTGAACTTTTTGGCGAGGCTTTACCGCACCAGCTGTACGGCGCGAAAAGCGGGAATCAGGGGCATCACCCTTTCCGCTTGGCGAATGAAGCGCAGTTTGGCGGTTTGTTCGCTGGTAAGCATGGCCTCAAAGCCGTTCACGTACTGCCGATGGGCTTGAGCGATGGCTTCTCGCACCCCTTTGATTTGAATGACCAACGCCCCCACCGCCGCGGCATCGGGGTTTTCTTGCTTTAGGAGCTCAGCCAATTGCCCTTCCAAGCCCCGCAACTGCTCTTCCAGCGGCGCCACTGTCTCCCGCAGGGTGGTGAGCAGGGCTTCCCACTGCGTCACTTGCTCAGGCGTGAGCTGGAGAAAACGCGCCACCGCCTCCCGCGCTTGGGGGAAGGGGAGCTCCTCGCTTTCCTGGGCAGCAACGGGGAATGCCAGGAAAAGCAAAGCCAAAGTTGCACCAAGCGTCCGTCTCATGGTAGTTCCTCCTTTCCTCGGTTAAAAACGCTCCGGACGGTGCGGGCCAGGTTCCACCCCCCGCCCTTGCCGCCGTTCCCGGCGTTCTTGAAGGCGTTCTCGCACCACCGTGTGGAGTTTCCTCCACTGCTCGCCGGTGAGGGTTTGCCGCACGGCCAAAAGCAGCTCAAAGCGCTCCACCTCCAACCGCTGCCGGGCTTGCTGCAACGCGGCAAAGGCTTCCCGCACCTTACGGGCGTCCAGGGGCTCCTTTTCTGCCAAAAGCCGGAGTTCCACTTCCGCTTTTTGCACCGCTGCCCGGGCGTCAATCATGGCCTTCACCCGCTCGGCGGTCAGTTGTTCCAGCTTGGCCTTTTGCTCTGGAGAAAGGCCCAACTCCTCAGCCACCACCGGGCGCTCCCACCAACGCCCAGGGGGTACATCGAAGGGCGGTCCCCCAAGCCCCTGAGCCCCCAATCCTGCCGCCAACGTAAGTCCAAACACCGCCAACCCGTGTCTTTTCATTCCCTGCTCCTTTCTCCGGAGGTACGCTCCGGTAATTTCCAGCTCTCCTTCCGAAAAGCTGGTGTTTTTTCCTTCCTCCTCTGGGGCACCCCCGCAGGCTGCGCGTCCGGTGCCACCACACCTGCAAAGACGGTGGAACCGCTCCCAAGGTTGACACCACCCTGGGCAACAGGGAGGTCCCATTTCCTTTTGCGGTTGCGGGGAAGAAAGGGCGGTATGCGAAACGGGCAAGCTTAGGCCTGCGCCGGCTAAGAATGCCCCCATGCTAAACGCCACGCACGCCGCTGTTCGAGGCTGAAGGGTAGCGGTAAATCCCAAACCAGCACCGTTTTTCCGCCGCCCTCCCGGCAATTCAGGGGATCTCCGGCACAACCCCAGGGTCTAGCCGTCAAGGACGCAGGGGGGGGCGGTCCTGCTTGCATTAGCAAAGGCAATAACCGGTTTTGCAGGATTAAGCTACCACTTGCCGGTGTCCAGCACCGCTGTGCAAGACACGCCTGTGATTTTCACGCGTGGCATATGGGAATTGGTAGGTTACCATCTGAAGTGGGTATTGGCCGCGAGGACAAAGGTCAACGGGAGCCGAACGTCGCGTCAGCCCGGGCGTTGTAGCTGGCAAAAATGCTATCCCAAATGCCATTGGCGCCGTCCGGACCGTACTTAAATTCGTACTCCCACGCCTCAATGGAGCGCATCCCCAGTGCCATCGCCTGGGTGAATACGGTGGTGTAGTCGCCCTTCTCAAACCGGGTCGTTTGGTCCGACCGGCCGATGACCTGACCGTAGATGTCACCAGGGTAAGCCATGAGCTGGGCAATAAGACCGGGCTGATACGACACCTTGCCGGAAAGCCACCACACGGCGGCACCAACGCGGTGTCCCAACCTCGGATCGTTCCAAAGATCGTAGATGACCTTGGCTGGCACCGCGGCAGAGCTGTTCACCTCATGCACCTCGAAGGCGATGGCTTTGTCGCTAAAGGCGTACGCAAAACTCCTGGCAGCGTCTTCACAGGCTTCAACCCAAACCGCGTCCGAGTAGCCAGCATCCACCAGATCCGCCATATCTACTCCTTGAAGATGCCCTTCGATGCCATTGGCCGTCATTTGCGTGACGTAAACCAGCTTGAGGCTCGGGTCTTGGTTGTACTGCGCCGCCAAAGCATTTGGCAGGATCCTCAACCGATCCTGGACGATTGGGTTCCAAAACAGCGGCAATCGGTAACCGGGTTGGCCACGAAAGCTGTAGCTGACGTAGGGCACACCCAATCCGCCGGAACTTGGCGGATCAACAAGCCACGTCGGACTGCCAACGCCGCCGCCCGCAACTGCGAGAGACCATGACAGCCCGTGGGACTTCACACTGGCGATTTGAAACTCCAGCGATGAAAAGTCAAACACGCCGGGTATCGGCTCGACGCTCGCCCAATTCGTGCGAATCAGGACACCGCGCAGGTGCAGATGAGCGTAAATTTCGGAGCTCAGCGCACCCGAACTGGAAAACGTGCCAATTGGCTTGTCAACGGTTTCAGCTCGTGGGGGAGGGGTGAGCCGGCGGCGGGG
>NZ_JMFG01000019.1 GCF_000687145.1 Thermoanaerobaculum aquaticum | reverse complement strand
GCAGGCAGGCCCACAGAAGCGATAAAGCAAACCGACGATGATGGAACGGCGGAAAGGATCGGGAGGGAGTTGGCCCAGGAACGCCCTGATTTGTCACGTGCAGAAGCGGAGAGGATGGTCGAAGACCTGCTTCGCTGTGGGCAGCTCTATGAGCTGCAGCAAGACAAACAGCCGGCGGTGAACCTCAACAGCACCACAGACCCACTGACAGGGCAGGAACAGAAATGACCAAACAGTACTACGGGCTTGGGCCTTGGAAAGCCTCCAACACCGGCTTTCTCTCTCGGCCGGTCGCCCCAGTGTTCCTGTTGTTTTTCATCGTCCTAGGGGGTAGCTGCACGGCTGGGAGAGTGCGAGTTCAAACGCGGCCGGAGGTAGGGTTTGGTTTCGATTTCGATTCTCTGAGGTGCACAGCCAGGGGTGTTTCCGTCCGTTGCGAGCCCGAAAGCCGGATGTGGAGCGACGTTTCGATGGAGTGGTTCGATCGTCGTCGGGGTTGGCGTTCAGGGAAGTTCGAAGGGGGAACCGTCCCGCGAGACCTGGTCTGCGGTGAAGAAATAGATTGGTTACTTTTCCATTCCGAAGGTTCAGAAGTAGTTTGGTTATCCACAGAGCGCGACGTACGAAAGTGGAAAGGCTGCAGCCAGCCTGAGCCATATCAGAACTTCTATTTCCCGCTCGCAGCGGCTCCCGCTAATCCGTGGATCCGCTATGGGGCGGCCACAGGAGCGGAGTTCGTTGCGGT
Source organism: Thermoanaerobaculum aquaticum (assembly GCF_000687145.1). NCBI lineage: Bacteria > Pseudomonadati > Acidobacteriota > Thermoanaerobaculia > Thermoanaerobaculales > Thermoanaerobaculaceae > Thermoanaerobaculum > Thermoanaerobaculum aquaticum. The sequence goes on along the minus strand of NZ_JMFG01000019.1, from coordinate 423 downwards.
CCGCTTTGTCCCGTATTATCCAGACGATCCTCGGCCTGTGTCGAACCTTCCGGTAGTTTTACTTAGCAACAACGGGAAGGAGGAATTGCTCGGCACTACCGATGCGACAGGATGGATAGTTCTTTCCAAGGAGATGCTCAAGAAGAAGGATGGTAGATATCTCCTCGTGAATCCCACGTACGACTTTGATCGGGTGGCGGTTCCGCTCCAGCAGGTGCTTCAAGAAGCTGGGTCATATTTCCGGGATGTGTTTTTGGTCTACGTTCGATTTTACTGAAAAATCCCGTGTCGAGAGCTGCTGTGATCCTCCGTTAATCTCGTGGGCCTGGGTCTCGATCGTGTGGCCATGTTGAAGTACCAAATCCCCGATTTGCGCTTGCTGTTTTCCGGAGATGAGCGGATGTTGCGGCAGTTTCCCGGAGG